>PKZR01000045.1:12042-12423 GCA_003133815.1 Limisphaerales bacterium
ATTCGGGAGTTAATGAAGAAGGAAAAATGAAAAATGAAGAAACTTTAGCTCCGGATTTCTTCATTCTTAATTCTACATTCTTCATTTCCCCTTCACATCCCACGCATCGCGCAGGCCGTCGCTCAGAAAGTTGAGCGCAAGCAGTGTCGCCACCAAAACGCCGCCGGGGAAAACAATCAGCCACCAGTAAATGCGGATGGGATTGATCTGCGATACGCCTTCGGAAATCAAAGTCCCCCAGCTTGCCATCGGCGGTTGAACACCAAGGCCGAGGTAGCTCAGGAAGGATTCGTAAAGGATGATGGCCGGCATCGTCAGCGCGAGGTAAGTGATCACGACGCCGAAGATGTTCGGGATGATGTGCCGGAACAGGATTCGCGG
>PKZR01000149.1 GCA_003133815.1 Limisphaerales bacterium
TCGTCCATTTTGTTGGCGACGACGAGGCGCGGTTTTTCGAGCAGCGCGGGATCGTAAAGTTCCAGTTCGCTCAACAATTGCTTGTAATCGTCCCACGGCTTGCGGTTGTCCGTGCCGGCCATGTCGAGCAGCAGCACGAGGATTTTGCAGCGCTGGATGTGGCGCAGAAATTTGTGGCCGAGGCCGACGTTTTTGTGCGCGCCTTCGATCAAGCCCGGCACGTCGCAGACCGTGAGTCGTTTCCAGTCGGCGTATTCGACGATGCCGATCTGCGGATGCAGCGTGGTGAACGGATACGGCGCGACTTTCGGGCGCGCGCGCGAAATGGCCGTGAGCAGCGTGGACTTGCCCGCGTTCGGATAACCGACGAGGCCGACTTCCGCGACGATGCGCAGCTCCAGCAGAAAATCGCCTTCGTCGCCCGGCTCGCCCGGCTGCGCGAATCGCGGCGTCTGGCGCGCGGCGGTGGCGAAATTGCGATTGCCCAGTCCGCCGCGTCCGCCTTTGCACAAAACAAATTGCTGTCCGTCCTGCGTGAGGTCGGCAACGAGTTCACCTTTGATGGAATCCGCCACGGAGGATTCACTGGCGCCATCGTCCTTGCTTAAATCAATCATTTCCGCCCGCACGCCACTGGCGCTATGAATCAACGGACGTTTGCTGCTGCTGGTTTTAAAACTTGGCGTTTCGTCTGCGTCGTCGTTTTCGTCGTCGGCATCTTCTGCCTCCACGATTTTTGCCGGCGACGGCAAGCGCCACACGAGCGTGCCACAGGGAACTTTGACTATTAAATCTTTTCCGGCGTGACCATCCATACCCTTGCCCATGCCCGCCTCGCCGACTTGGGCGATTAGACGTGGAACGTAATACTGCCCGATGAGATTGTTCAGATCGTGGTCGGCCTGCAAGATGACGCTGCCGCCGCGTCCGCCGTTGCCGCCGCTCGGCCCGCCCTTGGTGATGTAAGCCTCGCGATGGAACGCGACGCAGCCTTTGCCGCCGTGTCCCGCCTGTGCATAAATTTTTATTTCGTCAATGAACATGACTGTTTTTCCAAGCGTAATTTACAGAATTATGCGGAATTTTCTAAATTGAATCTTGTTAATTCTGTCTTTCGCGGAAATAAAAAAAGCGAGGCGTGAACCTCGCTTTGAAATTTGTTCGCGCTGAAATCAATTCTTGGCTGCTGCGGTTTGGGTCACGACGTTCACGCGGCGGCTGTTTTTATCGAACTTCACTGTGCCGTCGGTGAGCGCGAACAACGTCCAGTCACGTCCGGTACCGACGTTTTTGCCTGCGATGAACTTGCTGCCGCGCTGACGCACAATGATGCTGCCAGCCGTGACGACCTGTCCGCCAAATTCCTTTACGCCCAGCCGCTTGCTGACGCTGTCGCGTCCGTTGCGAACACTGCCTTGACCTTTTTTATGTGCCATAAAATGTTAAGCGTTTATTGCTGTGATCTTGACGACTGTCAATTCCTGGCGATGGCCGATGGTCTTGTGGTAACCCTTGCGGCGCTTCATTTTGAACGTGAGCTTGTGCTCGCCGCGCTTGTGTTCGACGACATCCGCCGTGACTGTCGCGCCGTTGACAGTGGGCGCACCGACGGCAAGCTTGCCCTCGTTGTTGACAAGCAGCACACGGTCAAATGTGAATGGCTTGCCGGCCTCGACTTCAAGTCGTTCGATTTCCAGCTTGTCGCCCGCCGCGACGCGATATTGCTTGCTACCAGTTTCTAAAACAGCATACATAAATTTTCCCGCAAAGGGTCGAACATTGAACCAGATTTCCTGAAACTGTCAATGCCTGATTTTTTGCGACCTGGCTTGTTCCCGACGGCGCAACTTTCGCTCCCGCCGATTGGTTTCGCCAGCCAATAATTCTTCCGCGCACCAGCCGCTTGATTGCGCGAACGAGGCGAGTTCAAAAAGTTCCTTTGCCAGCGCAGACTTGGAAATTTTGCGGTTGGAATTTTCGCAGTCCGCAACAAGATCTGCTTTCCGCGCCTTCATCGACAATTTTTCCGCGCGAAGTAAAGCCGGCAAATGCTTCGGAATTCCATCAAACGCGGATTTTCGCTCCAGATGCGTGCCGTGTTTTTCGGCGCGCTTGATTTTTTCCCAGTTCGCCCAGACCTCATCCACATTTTTAACCTTGGTCTTGCCGAAAACGTGCGGATGGCGGCGGATCAGTTTGTCCACTAGATGACGCGTTACTTTTTCAAAATCAAAAGCGCCGCGTTCGCGCGCAAGCTGGCAATGGAAAACCACCTGCAACAGCAAATCGCCTAGTTCCTCCGCCATTTCGTGATCATCGCCAGCCTCAATCGAGTCAATCAATTCATAGACTTCCTCAATCGCATGGCGGCGGAGCGTCATGTGCGTCTGCTCGCGATCCCACGGACAGCCTTTCGGCGAACGCAGCTTCGCCATGACCTTGAGCAAATCGTTTATCGCGGGTTGGTGTTTCACAAAATTACCAAATCGTCCCGGTGCACCAGTTCTACACGTGCGAGTTTCTTGGCGCGGATTTCTCCGGCGCTGAATTTTGCGATGCCGCGAGCGAATTCCGTCCCGTCCAAATCGCAGATGCGAACAACGTCGTCCGCCGCAAATTCTCCTTCGCAGCGCGCGACGCCGGGTGGCAACAAGCTTTTTCCGCTTTCGCGCAACGCTTTTTTCGCGCCATCGTCCACAAACAGCGCGCCTTTGGGATGGTGAAAAAATGCGATCCAGCGTTTGCGTCCCTGCAATTTGTTCGGCTGTGCGACGAACAGCGTCCCTTCGTCTCCGCCTGCCAGAACTTTCGCAAGTACGTTTTTCTTTTTGCCCGAAGCGATGACAAGCGGAATACCCGATCGCACGACGATTTTCGCGGCCTGAATTTTTGACGCCATGCCGCCAACAGCGGTTTCGCTGGTCGTGCCACCGGCTAGCTTCTCAATCTTCGAATCAATCTGTTCTATCACGGAAATAGTTTTCGGATTCGACTTGCTGAAGTTTTCGATGACGCCATCCACGGTCGTTAAAATCACAAGCAGGTCGGCGGGCAGCAGCGAAGCAACAAGCGCGGAAAGTTTGTCGTTGTCGCCAAACTTGATTTCCGTGAACGACACGGCGTCATTTTCGTTGATGATGGGCACGACGCCAGCTTTGAGAAGCGAAACAAGCGTGTTGCGCGCGTTGAGATGGCGTTCGTGATGCTCCAAATCCTCGTGTGTTAGCAACACCTGCGCGACGATGATGGCGTGTGCTGCAAAAAGTTTGTCATAAGCCGCCATGAGCCGCGACTGGCCGACGGCGGCGCACGCCTGTTTTTCGGCGAGGTCGGTGGGGCGCGATTTGTGGCCGAGCGCGCCCATGCCCGCGCCGACGGCGCCGCTTGTGACGAGCACGATTTCCTTTCCAGATTTTTTCAACGCGACCAGTTGAAGGACGAGTTGTTCGAGCTGCACGGGATCGATTAGCTTTTGGCTGTCCGTCAAAACGCCCGTGCCGAGTTTGACGACGAGGCGCGAAATGGATTTGAGCGGGTCACGATGCACGCCCGAAGTTAAAACGAAAATCGCTCCTGTAAAAAGGCGAAAATGGCGGACGATTTACAACCCAAGCTGTTTGAGAACGTCCAGATCGGATTTTTTCTGGTCAAACAACGAGTTGAAAAATCCGTCGCTGTGCAGGTAAATGAGCGGGGACAGGCTGGCAAGGTCGGCCGACGATTTGACTTTTGGAATGACAACGTTTTCGAGGCCGATGGTCTGCTCGCGACTTTTCTGCGGATCTTGCAAATCAATGTATTTGAACTTGCCGATGGAAATGTTCAGCGTGTCGATGCCTTTGAAATCGTAGCCGGTTTGTTTTTTGAGATCCACTACGGCGTTGCTGCTGCCGCCGGAGTTTTTTGCCGGCAACTTGAGGCCGAGCGCAAAAATATTCGTCTGGCCGGCCTGGCTTTTCACGATGTCGAGTTCGCCGAGATTGAAGCGCATGAGTGTGATGTGAATTTCTTTTCTTGCGAGTGCGGCGCGATCGTATTCGACATAAACTTCCGGGATGTCTAGAAACGGCGTGCCGCCAAACTCGGGCGGATTGTAGAGCTTGAAATTTTGAATCCTGATCGTCGGCGAAGTCAGCGCGAAATGAAAACTGCCGATCTCCGCGTCCATGCCGGTCTGAGCGCGGATGCTGCGTTCGATGGCGACGCGCAGAATCGAATTATACGACAACAGCAGAACGACGATTGTCACGACGACCAGCACCACGGCCGCGATGAACAGTCGGAAGAGCCATTTGAAAATGAATTTCATCTTATATTTTCGATCACTACTGTCCGGTTAAGTT
>PKZR01000406.1 GCA_003133815.1 Limisphaerales bacterium
GCGACAAATTGCCCGACGCGGGTCCCGGCACCTACATCAACTTCAAGGAAATGGTCAAGGGCGACCTCGGACTGCCCGGACAATCATCGGCGCAGGACAAGATATTCGCCTGTCCGGCGGACACGTTTTGTTTTGATGAAAATATCAACGCCTATATTCCTCACGGCCATCACGAGCAGGCGGATTACGATTATTCCAGCTATAGTTTCAACGGCCTGAATCTGATCACAAACTATCCCAATCTCGCCTACAACGGCCCATTGCACGGCGTCGGCGGCCAGGGACTGGCTTCGGTCAAAATGCCCGTGAAAACGGTTTTGGTGGCGGAATCGGGGGCATTTTTCCCTTATTCGTGGCATCAGCCGGCACAGGGCCAGGTTCCGGTGTTTAACAACGCGCTGGATTTGGTCAGTTTTGCGGACAGCCACGTCAGTTACATCAAAATGTATTGGAACAGCACGGTCCAGTATCCCAACGGTGCCTGGTCGCTGGCGGCTTACTACGATCCGCCGGACAGCTACGATTACAAATGGAGCGGAAATTGAATTTGCAGGCAGCATCGTTTAGACATCCGGCAAATCGGCCAGTGGAGCGGCGTGGCCAACATCGTTTATGGATGTAATAATAATTAGTCTGTCACCGCTTCGCGCTTTCCAGCCACTTAAGCGACGATATGATGACAACCAAACTGATGCCGGTGACAGCCAACAATGACGCGGAGCTGGTCGTGGAAACCCTGACGGGCGACCGCGACGCCTTCAGCCAGATCGTGGCGCGCTACCAGTCGCTCATCTGCTCGCTCACCTACAGCGCCACGGGCAACCTGGGGCAGAGCGAGGACCTCGCGCAGGAGACGTTTATCACCGCGTGGAAACACATCGGCCAACTGCGCGAACGGCACAAGCTGCGCGCATGGCTGTGCGGCATCGCGCGGAACCGCATCAACAATTTTCTCCGCAGCGAAGGCCGCGAGCCGAGCCACCGGGCCGAATCGCTGGAGGAAATTTCCGAATCGCATTCATCCGAACCGTTGCCCGCCGAACAAACCATCAGCAATGAGGAACAGGCGATACTCTGGCGTTCGCTGGAAAAGATTCCCGAAATTTACCGCGAACCGCTGGTGCTGTTTTATCGCGAGCACCAGTCCATCGCCGCCGTCGCGCGAAATCTGGAGTTGAGCGAGGACGCGGTGAAACAACGACTGTCGCGCGGCCGAAAGTTATTGCAGGAGCAGGTGCTGGCGTTTGTCGAGGGCGCGCTTGAAAAGACCAGTCCTGGAAAAGCCTTTACACTGGGCGTGATAGCGGCGCTGCCATTGGTGACAACCACGGCGAAGGCGGCCACGGTTGGCGCGGCTGTTGCCAAAGGCGGCGCAGCGGCGAAGAGTGTCGCGACGGCTGGAACATTGGGCGGCTTGTTCACGATTCTGGGCGGCGGAATCAGCGCCTACATCAGTTTGCGGGCCAAAGCCGACGATACAAAATCGCCGCGCGAACGGCAGTTTATGCTCCAGATGATCGGTGTTCGCTTTGTCTCCTGCCTGTTCCTGATCATGATGTATATTGGACTCGGACAACTTGTTTTCTCCCAAACCCATTTTGCCCATGACATCCTGACCGCAGCGCTAGTTTTTTTTACCTATGTTACCGGAATGTGGCTTTTTGTGCATGGCAGCCGGCGTCAGCAGCAGATTCAGATCGAGGACAAGACTTTTGTGCAGGCCGAATGGACGACGCCAAGAAAGGAGACGGATTCCATGGCGAATCCGCCCGGAACAAAGTCAAACACCAACGCCACAGCGGCAAGGTTCATGGCGTTCCTGGTGGTCTTGACGGTGATCATGATATTTCAAACACCATGGAAGGAACATTTGGATCGTGCCATTTTATGGTCGTCTGCACTCCTGCTGGCGTTGGTTTGGAGCTTTCTGAAATGGCAAAAGCTTCCACGTTACCAATCCCTGCGGTCGAGCTGGGTGGTGGTATCTCCGATTTTGATGGGTTTGATGACGCTGTGTGTTTTCAACCTTCATCAATATCAGGCACAAGCAGGAACGGATGCCGCTAGCAGCGCATCACCGGAAGAGGCTTTTGTTTTCAATCTGGTTGTGGTTTCGGCTTATGCCGCGTTCGTTGGAATAATTCTCGCATGGAAACGCAAAGAATCATTTCCGGTCAATGCTGTTGAAATAGACGCCCGCTAAAAGTTTCTCCGCAGTCGCCTCCGGCAACAACGCGGTCTGGAAATACAAGTCCATCTACCGGCTCAACGACCAGCAAGCCGGCCAGTGGAGCGGCGTGGTCATTATCGGGGTGATAGGGTAAATGGGCATCATATCATCGGGGCGGCTTGCGAAAGAGAGCCGCCTTTTTTGATGAAAAGATTTTTCTTCTCTCCCGCAACGGGAGTTGTAAAGTTCGCTGTATAACACCGGATGAACGACAGCCAGCCAAATGAACCGCGCCGCCTTTTCGGGCAAAAATTCCTGATGGGATTGCTCTGTCTGGGGTTGATGGTCTTCTTCGCGGTCCTGGTGCTGAACATGAGCGACAAGAGCGGTTTGAATCGTTACGAACGGCAATGGGAGGCGAAGGGTGAGCATTTTGATTTTGCCAGCTACATTCCCAAGCCCGTGCCGGACGACCAGAACTTCGCGCTCACGCCCATTGTGGCCACCAGTTATGAAGGGATGCTGGACAAGAACGGGCATAAAATTATTCCGCAAAACACGAACGTCATCAACCGGCTGGAGATGAATATTTTTGACAGCGGATCGGATTCGTATAACGCAACCAACACCGGCAATTGGGCAAAAGGGTTGAAGACAGATTTAAGGGGCTGGCAACTTTATTATCGTGCGCTGGCGACCAAGACGAACGAGTTTCCGGTCGCGCCGCAGATGCAGACGCCTGCCGCCGATGTCTTGCAGGCCTTGAGCAGATACGATGAGCCTGTCGAGGAACTGCGAAAGGCCGCTGAACTGCCTTATTCGCGATTCCCCTTGAACTATGAAAGTGATTTTCCAGCAAACATCTTGCTGCCACATCTGGCGGCGGTAAAAAGTTGCAGCAGGATGCTTCAGCTTCGGGCCATCGCGGAATCGCAAAACGGCCAGAGTGACAAGGCGCTGAATGATGTGAAGTTGATGTTGCGTTTGATTGACTCGATACGCACCGAGCCGTTTCTGATTTCGCATCTGGTGCGGATTGCCATGCTTAGCATAACACTTCAGCCGGTGTGGGAAGGACTGCAAGACCACGAGTGGTCTGATGCGCAACTGGTGGAACTGGATCAGGAACTGGGCAGGCTGGACTTTCTGGCGGATTACGAGTTTTCCATGCGCGGTGAACGTGTGCTTTCGATGGCGAACATCGAGTATCTGCGCCGCACACGGGATTTGGGATTGTTTTCGGATGATGGAAACACCTCTTCGGGATTCTCCAAGGCCGCATTTCATCTGGTTCCGAATTCTTTCTTTTATCAAAACGAACTGGCGATTGCCCGTGGACATCAGGAATGGCTGCTGCCTGTCGTGGATGTGGAGCAGCATATTGTTTCACCCCAAAAAGTGGAACTGGCGACAAGCAACATAAACAAAATGCGGACCCACTGGTCACCCAACACCGTGTTGGCGACCATGTTGCTTCCGGCTTTTGAGTCGGCAGTTAAAAGATATGCCTATGCACAAAGTTCGGTGGACTTGGCGCGGGTGGCGTGCGCACTGGAACGTTTCCGGCTCGCGCAGGGCAATTATCCTGAAACGCTCGACGCCTTGTCGCCACAATTCATCGAATCGCTCCCGCATGATGTCATTGGCGGGCAGCCTTTGAAATATCACCGGACGGACTACGGACAGTTCGCATTGTATTCCGTCGGCTGGAACGGGAAGGATGATGGTGGTGTGGTTGTTTTTAGAAAAAATTCGAACGGTTACGTTGATGTCGACAAAGGCGACTGGGTCTGGAGCGGCCAGGTCATGAGCAGCCAGTAATTGCCTTTCACCGTCCGCAAAACATTGGGCAGGTATTTTTGGCTGTCACTTTGCCGGATCGAGAACGCAGTCAACCAGTTTCACGTCGGCGTCCTGGATCACGTCAGGCCTGGCAATCTGTTTGAAGGTGGAATTATAGATCCGCACCCCGCTGATGTCGGCGCCGGGGAAACCGCGCACGTTCAGCACGCGCGGTGTCTGCGCGACGGTGATGTTTTCCATCACGACATTGTGTGCGACTGGCTTGAAGTCGCCCTTCGCGCCTTCTTCGTAGAGAAAATCAATCTGTAGGACGGAATCCTTCACTGTGCCGACATTCACGTTGCGCATGAAGATGTTCTGGAGCACGCCGCCGCGGACGGCGTTGGATTTCAGGCGCAGGGCGCAAACCAAGTTGGGGCTGTTCATCGCGCAATTTTCCACGAAGACATTGCTGCAGCTCCCGGAAATCTCGCTGCCAATGGTCACGCCGCCGTGGCCGTCGCGCATGGTGCAATCGCGGATGACGAGGTTCACAGACGGGACGTTCACTCGGCGGCCGTCGTTGTTGCGGCCGGACTTGATGGCGATGCAATCGTCTCCGGTGTCGAACAGGCATTTCTCGATGAGCACATCGCTGCAGCTTTCGGGGTCGCAGCCGTCGTTGTTGACGCCGTGCGACATGATGTCCACGCCGCGGACGGTGACGTTGGTGCAGAGCAGGGGATGTATCTCCCACATGGGCGAGCGGCGGATATGGATGCCCTGGATCAGGACGTTTTCGCAGCGGTTGAACTCGATGAAACCCGGACGCAGGTTGAAGCCGGGACCGAACCGGCGTTGTTCCACGGGCACGCCGTCGGTGGCCATCTTCACCAGCGTCGCGCGGGACTTGGTGTTTTTCCATGCCATCCAGTTGGAATCGTCGGCCTGTCCGTCAATGGTGCCGTCGCCGGACAACGCGACGTTTTTCTGGCCGAGCGCGTAGATGAGCGGGGAATAATTGTAAAGCTCCGTGCCTTCAAATCGCGTGAACACGAGCGGCAGATAATTTGTGGGATTGGTGCTGAACAGCAGCACGGCGTTGGTCTCCAGATGCAAATCCACGCCGCTCTTCAAATGAACCGCGCCGGTCAAAAATTCTCCGGCTGGAACGACTACATGTCCGCCGCCCGCCCTGACACAGGCATCGATGGCCAATTCGATCGCCGACGAACAGTCATTGGTGTCTCCGGCAACCGCGCCGAAATTGGTGATGTTAAAGTAATTGTCCGGAAACTGCGGCGCGTTGATGCGCTGCAAAATTTGCGGCACTTGCGACCACGCANNATCAATTTTTTCATGGAGCGGCTTTGGATCGGTTTTGTGAATCGAGGATTTTCTGGACTTCGATTCCGGCGAGGATGAACGGCCCGACGCCTTTCATGTCATTATCAACGATGGGTTCGCTGATGTAATAATCAAAAGAGCCGTCGCGCGGGCGGCCATGTGCGCCTGTAAAACCCAGCCCGGCCACGGAACAGCATTGCGTGAGTGAAACACGCCCGCCATCGGTCTTGATGAGTTTTGTGACGAGGCCATTGTAGCCTTTGAGGATTGCCGGAATAATATCGGGCGAAAGCTCCCCGTCGTTCACGCCCTTGGCCAGCGCATAAACGAACATGGCCGACGCCGTCGCTTCGAGATAATTGCCCTTGCGGTCGCCCTGGTCCATCACCTGCCACCACAGGCCGCTGCCGGCGTGCTGCCATTTCACGATGCCGGCAGAAAACTTTTTGAACTGGGCGAGCAGGTCGGAGCGCGCGGGATGATTTGCCGGAAGAATTTGAAGCGTGTCCGCCAGCGCCATTGCATACCAGCCGTCGGCACGTCCCCAGAAATTAGACGACGCACCGGTGACGGGATTTGCCCAGATCTGGATTTTTGCCGCGTCCCAGCCGTGGTAATACAATCCGCTTTTCGCGTCGTAAAGATGTTCGTTAATCAAATGGAATTGTTTCGCCACATCGCTGAAAGGAGAATACCCACTTTGTATTAAGTTACCAAAAAGCTGGCCGTATTCCGCCAAAAACGGCTCGGCCATGTAGATGCCGTCGAGCCACATTTGATTTGTGTAACGCTGCTTGTGCCAGAAACCGCCGTCGTAAGTGCGCGGCTGGGTGTTAAGTTGCGCGCGCAGGAGGTCGGCGGCTTTTTTGTAGCGCGCTTCCTGTGTTATTTGGAACAGTACCAGCGCCGTCCTGCCGGAATTGAAGGAGTCGAGCTGAAATTCCTGCGGCTTGTAAGTTTGAATTGTTCCATCCGCCGAAATGAACGAGCCGATGGCGTTTGTGACGAAAGGCAAATAGCGCGCGTCCGGCCTTGCCTCGTTCAGCTTCAGCAGCGAGAGCGTGAACAATCCCGCCGCGTAATCCCAGGTGGCCTTGCCGCCTTCCTTCCACGCGAGCCTGTCGCTGAGGTGCGTCATTTCCGAATCCGCCATGCGAGCCGACCATTCAAGCGGCGTCGCTCCGGCGAATTGCAAGGGCAGCGCATCCGCGCCATGCACGCATCTTGCGGACAACATGATGAGCGATGCGAAAAGTAAATGGCGGACCATGTGGCTCATGTTTTGCGAATGCCTATGCCGCGGCAAAGTTCACCTTGAAAACGAGTGCAATTTGAAACGGCATCTGCGCGGGGCAGTTGATTTCAAGTCCGTCTGCTGTTTGCTTCCAATCAAGCGGAGCGGCAGACCCGAGCAGGCTGACGGATTTCACGGCTGGCGCGGCGGGCCGCGCAGCGGTGCCCATGGAGGTGATCTTCAGCGCGGTGCCGGGGTCCGGCACGGTCATGCAGAAGGCATAAACGGAACCGTCCTTGCCCGCGGTAAAGCGAAAATCCTGCGGGCTGAATTTGAAGTTCGCCTGTCGCTGGTTGATTTTGCCCGTGGGAGATTGGCGGACGCGGTCGCCGGCGCTTTCCCCGAACTTGATCCAGGCGCGGCTGCCGTAAATGGCTTCGCCGTTTATTTTCATCCAGTCGCCCACTTCGGCGAGCATCTTCAGGCTGCCGTCATCGAGCGAACCGTCCGGGCGCATGGCGATGTTGACGCAGAAGCAACCGTCGCGTGAAACACATTCAAGCATATGGCGGACGAGCGCGCCTGCGCTATAAACAAAGCCGGGCGCATAATACCAGTCGCCATAGGCTGTCTCGCCAATCCAGGGCTGGTCGGTCTTGATGCCGCCGGGCCAGTTGTCCTCGGAGGTGTTGACCACACCGTTGCCGCCCGGATGAAACTTCACGATGCTGAACGTGTCCACTTTGCCGCGCGTCTTGAGCGTGTGATTGTAGTAGTCGGCGATGACGCGCTGCATGGCGTCGCATTTGTAGCCCGTCGCACTCAGGTAGCCGGTGTAGGGCTGTGTGGAATTACCGTCGGTGTAAATGAAGTCGGGATCGTATTTGCGGACGACATCCATGATGCGCAGCGCCCAGCGCGTGACATACCATCGGCAATATTCCTGATGGTTGGTCAGGATGCCCTGCTTCGGACACCAACTGTCCTGGTCGAAGCCTTTGTATTCGCGCAAGTCCACTCCGTAGAGCAGGCGCGGATCCATGCCTTCCCACCATTTGCCCTTGCCATCGGCGAGCGTGAGGTTTCCGTCGTAAGGGATGCCCGCTTTCGGACCGGTCTTGTCGGTGCCCAGGGATTTCTGCCACCACCACCAGGTGTATTCGTGATGGAATGAAACACCGTAGCGCATGCCCGCTTCATGCACGGCCTTGGACCATTCGCCCAGAAAATCGCGCTTGGGGCCGAGGTTGACGGCGTTCCACGGCTGATAGGCAGAATTCCAGTTGTCAAAATTAT
>PKZR01000381.1 GCA_003133815.1 Limisphaerales bacterium
AAGATGCCGCCCCTGACTGGGCTAGCTGCCCGTGCCTTTGGCTTGATAAACGGTTTGGATAAAAGCAAAGTTGAGACCGAACTTATGGACGCCAAAAATCTTACAATCAAAGATGTGCCACCAGAATTTATGTCTGAAACAGGGCGCACACTTGCAGACTATTCGGTGGCTATTGGGATTTGGGAAGACGGACAAGCAAAGAAATTCAAACCCATCGGAAGTGGTGTGCTTGTGCGAAAAGGAAATCGTTTGGGCATCCTGACTGCGCGTCATTGTCTGCACAGACCTGGTCCAGAAGTCCGGTTGGGAACAATGGGTTGCGATGTGCTTTGTGCGGTTTTGCAACGTGGTCGAACCGTTTTGATTAAACCTCAAGATGTAATCGAACATCCCCTTGCGACTCCAAAGTCACTCGAGTATGGCCCAGATTTGGCGTTCATAGAAGTTTTACCGGGAGACCGCTTAAATTCACTCAAAGCCTACGGTTCGTTTTATTCACTTGATAAAGACCCGGCTAAAATTGCAGCCAGTTTTGGAAAACTGGGAACTTTACTTGCAACAATTGGCTTTCCAGGTGTTCACTATGACACGAAGATAGATGGAAATATCATTCGGCATAAAATCCATCACATGGCTTACTATTTTATCCTCGGGCCCGGAGATGTATGTGAACGAGATAATTGGGACTACATTGAAAACCAATGTGACATTAGCCCATCGAGTGAGCTGCCTTCTTCTTTCAAGGGTATGAGCGGTGGACCAATTTGGGGTTTACACTTTGAAGTGGATGAGAAAAATGAAGTATTCAAGCTGACAGAATTTGCCCTCCTAGGCATTTCCTTCCTTGAGATTGTCGAAACCGATGATCGAAAAATAAGAGCACACTTTATTAATTCAATTTACGACCTTGCATGGAGGAATTTGAATTGATTGCAACCTCTTCGCCATTCACCAATCCGTCTCCCTGTAGTCCTTCAGAAATTTTCCCCAGACGTGCGTGCCGGTGTTGATGCCGGCGATGATCGGGTCCACGATGCGCGGCGCCACCATCATTCCGGCCGGGTCAATATGTAGGCGTTGCCGGGTTTGAAGCCGTCAAGCCGGTGAAGCAGAGACGGGACAAATGGGAAAATGTGTTCCAAGCGGTTGGATTTTGCGCGGAGAACGACGATAGCAAATGGCAGGTCACGGATTTTGTTTTGCTGCGGGAGCCGCTTGTCCATTGTCAGAAACACATCGAACTTGCGGGAGGAGGCAATCAGCCGGAGCAGTTTGCCGTTGCTGATGCTGGCCCAACCCGCTTGCGGCACGGTTTTGACATGATGTCCGGACAGTTTGCCTGCCAGGTCTTTCGGCAAACATTCGTCGAGCAGGATGCGCATCAGGCGGACTGGAGTGATTTTTCCAGATTGGCGGCGGATTCTTCCAGATACGCGACGGCCTGTTTGCGGGAGACGGTCGGGAATTGTTCCAGAAATTCGCCCAGCGTGTCGCCGCCCTCAATATAATCAATCAACGAGCGGACGGGAACCCGTGTGCCGGCAAAACACGGCGTCCCGCTCATGATATCCGGGTCAATCTTTACAACGGAACTTTTCTTCATGTCATCAATTAACCCCATCCCGGCTTGGTTGACAACTTTTTCCCTCACCAATCCGTCTCGCGATAGTCCTTAAGGAATTGTCCCAAGCCGTGCGCCGCGCCTTTGGCTTGATAAACGGTTTGGACAGGAGCAAAGTCATTTTCAAGCATGTCCAAGAAAAAATGGTTCATCCTCGCATCCATCCTCGCGGTTGGCGGCATCGGTGTTCTGCTCGTGTGCGCTTTGGCGCTCGGCTTTTTTGCCGGGCATGAGGTGGCGACGGGCAGCGATCCCGGTCTGCCGGTCTACACCATGGGACAACAATCGCCTTCATCGCACCCCGGATATTTACACGATTCAGTAACCGGCGGCGGCGAGGTTTATGTGCATGACTACGAGGAATATTGCCTGCAACTCACCTTTACGGAACCGCAGACGGTCATCGGCCTCATGGGTTCAATCAGCCCCGCGAAAGTCGGCGCCGTTCCCGGCCAGCCCGTCACCGCCTATATCGCGGTGGATTGCGGCTCCGAGATGCCCGCGTATGAACCCTACCGCAACATCAAACAGCCGCCATTCGACTGGCGCACCGCCACGTTCCGCGAGATGACCGCGCGGCAGCAATACAAATTCGGTCCGGTGGTCACCACCACCAACGCCGCGCTCATGGCCGAAGTTGTGCGCGTGCTGCGCGACGGCACGCAGGTGGAGTTGAATCCGTTTCCGTTCTCCGGCGCGACGAATCTCATGACCCTCAACCTGACCAGCGACCAACTGCCCGGCATGTTATTTTGCCCGGCGCTCTGTTATTACGGCAACGGCACGATCTATCTCGCCGAAAGTTTGATGCCGGATTTCACCGTCACGCCGCCGCAAGTCCGCGCCCGCTGGATTCCGGCCAGCCCGATGCTGACGGAATGGTTGAAAACGCCGTGAAGAAGCCTAATTTTTTNNATCGGGTCCACGATGCGCGCCGCGCCAGCCACAAACAATTTGCAACCCGACAATAAACTTGAATACACATCAATCGGGCGTAATGTGTGTATCAAATGAAACGAACCAACATCGTCATGGATGAAACGCTCGTGCGGCAGGGCTTGAAGGCCACCGGCTTGAAGACCCGCCGCGCCCTCGTGCATCACGCCTTGCAGGAACTCGTGCGCCGCAAAGAACAAATGGGCTTCCTTGCGCTCAAGGGAAAAATCAACTGGACGGGTGACCTCGATAAAATGCGGCGCAGCCGCTTCCCATGAGAGTGCTGGTTGACTCCACGGTCTGCATTGATTTTTTCGCCGGTCGGGAAACGGTTCAAGTCGCCCGGCTGGAGGAATGTTTTCAAAGCGGCGACGAGATTTGTTACTGCGGTTTTGTGCTGGCGGAAGTGTTGCAAGGCATTCGCGATGAAAAGCAACTGGCCACCGTCAAGCGGCAGTTTGAAAATCTGATTTATCTTGAAGACGACCGCTCCACCTTTGAATTGGGCTCGACAATTTATCGCGAACTCCGGCGCGACGGCATCACCATCCGCAATTCCATTGACTGCCTGATTGCGGCCACGGTGATCCAGCACGGCGTAAATTTTCTGGAGAACGACCGCGATTACAAATTCATTGACCAGCATTTTCCGCTAAACCGGATTTAATTTAGCGGGGTGCAAGGTCCGGGGGTTTTGCTACCAATCCGTCTCGAGGTAATCCTTCAGAAATTTTCCCCAGATATGTTCGCCGGTGTTGAAGCCGGCGATGATCGGGTCCACGATACGCGCCGCGCCATCCACAATGTCGAGCGGCGGATGGAAGCGGTGCTCCGCCACCTTGCGCTCGGCGATGTGTGCGGGGTCTTCGTCCGTGACCCAGCCGGTGTCCACGGCGTTCATGTGGATGCCGTCGGCGTGGTAATCGGCGGCGGCGGTGCGGGTCATCATGTTGAGCGCGGCCTTGGCCATGTTCGTGTGCGGATGCCGCGTGGTCTTGAACTTCCGGTAAAATTGTCCCTCCACGGCCGAGACGTTGACGATGTGCTTGTCGCGTTCCGGCGTGCGGAGCATGAGCGGCTTGAGCCGCGCATTGAGGATGAACGGCGCGATGGCGTTGACGAGCTGCACTTCGAGCAGTTCCACCGTTGGGACTTCGTGCATGAGCATGCGCCACGAGTTGTGCCCGCGCAAATCCATCTGCTGCAAGTCCTGATCGAGCTGGCCTTGCGGAAACAACGCCTGTTGCGCGGCCAACTCCTCAGCAAGGAGTGGCAATTGCGACAAAGCCGCCGAATGCGTTATCCCAGCGAGCTTGGAAGCTTCCTGCACCTGGCGGGTCCGGCTCGGACCTTCCGGCAACAGATGATAACCGCGCAAACCTTCGTAAGCTCCCAAGAGTTTTGCAGCCTCCGATGGCAGGTCGTGCAACGACCCCGTTTCGCGCTCCATCATGTGCGCGTAAAAATCCGGCGGCCGACGCACGGTCTGGCAGGCGTTGTTGACGATGAAATCCAACCGGTGATATTTCGTCATCACATGCTTGCAGAACGCCTCCACGCTCGGCGTGTGCCGGAGGTCGAGCCCGAAAATCTCCAGCCGATGGCTCCACTCCTTGAAATCCGGCTCGGCGGCGTAACGTGTCGCGGAGTCGTGCGGAAACCGGGTGGTGACAATCAAGTGCGCCCCGGCGCGGAGCAGCTTGATGCCGGCCTGATAACCGATCTTCACGCGCCCACCGGTGAGCAAGGCCACTCGCCCGCGCAGGTCGGCGGTCTCGGTGCGCTTGACCCAATTCAACTCCGCACACTTGGGGCAAAGCTGGTCGTAGAAATGGTGGATGGTCGAGTAGTTCTGCTTGCAGACGTAGCAGTTCTGCGGTTCGACGACTTCGCGGAAGTCGGGATTGTCGGTGACTTCGTGCTGCTGAAAATTCTTCGGCAGCAAAACGTTCGGCGTGGTGAAAACTTTTTCGCGGCGCAGCTTGCGGATGCCGGTCGCGTGCAGCTTGGATTCGTCGCGCTGGATTTTCTCCGCCTTGCGCCGGCGCACGGTCGCCTTGACGAGCCGGCGACGTTCGTTCACATCGGGACAATAAATGGCCCCCGCCGCCGTGAGCAGCCTTGTCCGCTCCGCCTCCGAAAGCTCACCAAGCAGCGCACGGTCGGCGACCGCCTTTTCGAGAATCTCGGCGGCGGCCTTCAGTTGCTGGACTGAACCAGAGTTGTGCGACGGCTTGGACATTATTTGGCCGCGCAGAATAGCAGCGTCGCCACCGGCGGGCGAATGAAAAGCAAAGCGGATTTCTTGACCTCGCGTTTCAAAGGCGTAACACTGGCCGTCACATTTATGGCAACCAAATCCATCATCAAACCCGCAAAATCACCCGTGGCCGTCGGCCCGTATAATCACGCCGTGCGCGTCGGCGACCTGCTGTTCTGCGCCGGACAAATCCCGATCAGCCCGGCTGACGGCAACCTCGTCGGCGGCGACATCAAGGTGCAAACCGAACGCGTGCTGGAAAACGTGAAGGCGATTCTCGACGACCAGAAGCTGACTTTTGCCAACGTNNGCGCTCGACGATTCAGGTCGCCGGTTTGCCGAAAGGCGCGAGCGTGGAGATTGAAGTCATCGCGCATTTTTGATTTATGCCTCTTGGATTCCAGCTCGCCATAGCATTCGTCATTGGTAGCGGGCTGGGTTTGTTGATCGGCTGGTTGATTGGCTCGCGCAAGCAGATTGCCGCGCCGGCGGATGGCCGTTTGGAGAATGAATTGCGCCAGCAGCTCACGCAGCGTGAGACGGAGCTCGGCCAGACACGCGAGCAAGCTTCGCAGAGCAAAACTGCGCTTGCCACCGCGCAGGCGAACCAAGCGGCGGCGGAAAGAATCCTCGCCGAACAGAAGCAGCTTCACGAACAGACCTTGCGCGACGCCAAGGCCGCGCAGGAAAAGGCGCTCGCGGATTTACGCGACACCTTCAAGGCTTTGAGCGCGGACGCGCTGAAACAATCCGCGCCGGAATTTTTGCGGCTGGCAGAACAATCGTTCGGCAAATTTCAGGAAACCGCCAAGGGCGATCTCGCGCAGCGGCAGGAAGCCATCAAAGGCTTAGTTGAGCCGCTCAAGCAGCAGTTGGAAACCTACCAGAAGAATTTGCAGGCGAGTTCCGCCGCCCAATCCGGCGCGCTGGGCGAAGTGAAAAAGCACCTGGAAACATTGGCGCAATCCAATGCGACGCTCGCAGAGGAGACACAGCAGTTCCGGCTGGTGCTGCACTCAAATCAGGCGCGCGGTCGATGGGGCGAGGAAACGCTGCGCCGGGTCGTCGAAGCGGCGGGCATGAGCGCGCATTGCGATTTCACGGAGCAAACTTCATCCGGCGAGAACCGTCCTGACCTCGTCGTGAAACTGCCGGGCGACCGTTTCATCATCGTGGACGCGAAGGTGCCAGATTTTGATTTTCTCAACGCTCTGGAAACGGCGGAACCGGTGAAACGCGCCGAAGCACTGGCGGTACACGCGGCGAAGTTGAAAGGCACCATCAAGGCGCTGGCCGACCGCGATTATCCGCGTCAGTTTCCGAACGCGCTGGATTACGTCGTGCTGTTTGTGCCGGCGGAATCGCTGTTCAGCGCGGCGCTGGAAGGCGACCACGATTTGATTGTGTGGGCGGCGGAAAAAAGAATTTTGCTGGCGACGCCGGCTTCGCTGATCGCACTGCTGCGTTCGGTGAGCGTGAGCTGGCAACAGCATGCGCAGACGGAGAACGCCCAGAAAATCGCCGAGGCGGCGCAGGAATTTTACGCGCGCGTGGTGAAGTTCACAGAACACTTTGAGAAAATCCGCGCCGGACTGGATCGTGCGAATACCGCCTTCAACGACGCAACTTCAAGCTTTCAAACCCGCGTGCGGCCTGCGGGGGAACGGCTGGCGGAACTCGGTGGCGCGAATTCAGCAAAAGAATTGGCCTATATTCAGCCATTGGACGCCACGCTGGGTCTGCCGCCGAGTTAAACTTCAATTGAAAATAAAAATGCCGGAGAAACAATTCTCCGGCATTTTTGAAAGACTGGCGGCAACCTACTCTCGCGGAAGCTATACAACCACTACCATTGGCAAGACTGTGTTTGACGGCCGTGTTCGGAATGGGAACGGGTCGGACCACAGCTTTATGGCCACCAAATTGTTTTGCACGGTTTCAACCGTGCTAAATTTTAAAAGATCGTTTCCGAAGTATTTCGGCGATTCTCTGAAAACTACACATAGAAGCCTATTGGCACTACAACTCGCGAGTTGAAATTTGCTTCTCAAATAAATTTGAAAAAAGCAATCAAGCCGCACGACCGATTAGTATTAGTCAGCTAAATGCCTCACGGCAATTACACCTCTAACCTATCAAACGGGTGGTCTGCCCGTGGTCTTTAGGGACTTGCGTCCGGGAAACATTATCTTGGGATGAGCTTGGCACTTAGATGCTTTCAGCGCTTATCTCTTCCGCACATGGCTACGCAACGATGCCGCTGACGCGACAATTGCCACACCAGAAGTGCGTCCAACCCGGTCCTCTCGTACTAAGGTTGGAACCCCTCAAGTCTCCTGCGCCCACAGTGGATAAGGACCGAACTGTCTCACGACGTTCTGAACCCAGCTCGCGTACCGCTTTAACCGGCGAACAGCCGGACCCTTGGGACCTTCTCCAGCCCCGGGATGCGATGAGCCGACATCGA
>PKZR01000104.1 GCA_003133815.1 Limisphaerales bacterium
TTTTGGGCCTGGCGGAATTGTATCTCCAGCTTCCTCTGCGCGGTGATGTTCTCGTGCGCCACCACCACCCGCACCGAGCCGTCCACGGGAAAGCGCGTGACACGCCCGACGAACCAGTTCTGTTCCGCGGTGGAATGGCAGGCGTATTCCATCGCGAAATCCTCAGACTCGCCGTCTATCACCTTGCGGATGCCAACGGCGAACGCGGCGGCATCGGCGGCTTCCGGCCCGGTCACGGCATCGCAGACGTGCAGGTAATTGTCGCCCACGTTTGCCCGCAGGGACTGGGGCGGATTCGCCTCGGCAAACTTCTGCCATGACGAATTGGTGGCGATGATCCTGCCGTTCTCATCCAGCACGCAAAGGTGGGTTGAGAGCGCGTCAATGGTGGACTGGGAGAAACGCCCGGCATCTTCCACAGCCTTTTCCGCCAGCTTGCGCTCGGTGATGTCCCGCAGGGTCACCAGCGCCGTCGCGCGGCCCAGATGCCTGATCTGGTTGGCCTTGATTTCCACGGCAAACTTCTCGCCATTCTTCTTTTTGTGCCAGCGGATCGGAACATAAGCATCGCCGGAGTTTATATGGTCATGTGTTTTTTCCGGCTCGGTTGAAACATCCTCCGGTGACATCTTGAGAAACTCCTCACGGCTGTAGCCATAAAGTTTCTGCGCCGCCTTGTTCACGTCCACATAGTGGTGGGTTTCCATGTCCACCAGGACGACGGCGTCCGCCGCCAGGTCAAACAGCTGACGGTAGCGCCCCTCGCTTTCGAGCAACGCCAGTTCCGCCTGCTTGCGTCCGGTGATTTCCCGCGAAATGCCGATGATGCCGATGACCTTCCCGGCGGCATCGAACCACGGCATCTTCGTGCTAGACACCCATGTGACATGGCCGCTGCTTAGCTCCTCCAACTCCTCCTTGTCAATCATCGGACGGCCGGTGCGGATGATTTTTTGTTCATCTTCATATCGGGGGCGGGCATGCGACTCAGGGTAGAAATCAAAATCCGTCTTGCCCACCAGATTATCCGGGGAATCCAATCCGAAATGCCGGGCCTGGGTCTTGCTGCATTTGACAAAGCGGGACTGGGTGTCTTTGAAATATATGTTGTCCGGCGAATTGTTCATCAGCGTATCCAGCAGATCGCGTTGGTGATCCAGCGCCTTCTCCGCCTCCATGCGTTGTGTGGTGTCGAACTGGATGCCCTGCGTACCGATGATTTCGCCGTCGGAACCGAACACCGCCGATTTCACGACGTGCAGGTAGCGTTTGCCGCCCTCCGGGGTCAGGTAGAACTCATCCACGTGAATCGGTTTGCCGGTGCGCAATATTTCCTTGTGGTGCTTGCTTCCCTCGCGGAGCAGCTTTGTGATTTCCGGTTTTGCCGGGCCGCTTTCTTCCTCCGCCAACAGTTCTTCTGTTGTCCGCCCGATGATTTTCTTCGGGTCCAGGCCGCGGAGCTGGCAGAACCAGGAGTTGGCAAAGACGTAACGGCCTTCGCGATCCTTGCGGAAGATGCCGGCGGGTGTTTGTTCAACCAGTGAATGATAGAGAGCCTGCGATTCCTTCGCTTCCTCCTCCGCCTTCCTGCGGCGCGTGATGTCGCGTCCGATGCCCAGCACCCCGACCACCTGGCCGTTTTCTATCTGCGGTGCGCTGAGAAATTCCAGCATCAGTTTTTCCCCCGACCCCGTGATGACGTTCATCTCGGCTGTGGGTGTCTTTTCGCCACCCAGCGCCCGCTTGAAAAATTCCGCCGCCAGCGCCCGGTCATCCGGATGCACCAGCAGCCCGAACGGTTTGCCAAGCCAGTCTTCGCGGCGCAATCCCGTGATTTTTTCGCAGGCGGGGTTTGCCGACAGCATCATGCCATCCCGGGAAATGATGAAGATGGCGTCGCGGGCATTGTCCACCACGCTGCGATAGCGCTCCTCGCTCTCATGAATCCTGGCCTCCACCTGTTTCCGTTCCGTTATGTCCTGAATGGCGGAACGAATGCCGGTAATCACGCCATCTTCCCGTTTGATGAGATGGTCGTTGATCCATACCGGAAAAGTGGAACCGTCCTTCCGGCGGAGCGTCCGTTCAAAACCTTGCGCAGGCGGTGTCTGCCCCTTCAGCTTCGCCAGCGCGGCACGGCGGGAAAGATCTTCATCTGCGGAAATCTTCCACACAAACTGCCCCAGCAGTTCCGGGGCGGAATAACCCAGCATCTTCAATTCCGTCTCGTTGACGTGTGTTATGCGGCCTTCCAGGTCCACCTCGTGATAGCCCAGCGGCGCATTGTCGAACAGGTCCTTGAACTCCTCCCGGCTCTGGCGCAGTTCCTGCGCGGCACGTTTGTTCCTGGTGATGTCGCGCGCCGTTTTCGACACGCCGATGACCTTGCCGGCGGCATCCTTGATGGGGGAAGCCGTGAGCGAAACATCAATCAAACGACCATGCGAGTTCTGCCGCAGCGTTTCAAAATGGTCCACGATCTCGCCGTTCTTGATCTTCGCCAAAATTTGTCTTTCCTCATCCTGCCGGTCGGTTGGAATCAAGCGCATGACGGGCGTCCCGATCATATCGGCGGCGGTGTAGCCGAATATCTTCTCCGCACTTTTGTTCCAACTGGTGACGATGCCATCGAGGTCGTTGCTCAAGATGGCGTCGTCCGAGGATTCCACTATCGCCGCCAGCCGCTCGGCCGCCATTTCCGCATTTTTGCGCTCCGTGATGTCCACCCGGATGGCGACATATTGGCGCGGTTTGCCGTCTTCGCCGAGAAATGGAACGATGGTCGTATCCAACCAGTAGAACGAACCATCCTTGGCCTTGTTTTTAATTTCCCCTTTCCAGACTTTTCCATTCTGGATGGTCGCCCACATTTCGCGCATGAATTCCTTGGGATGAAATCCCGAATTGAGGATGCGATGATCTTCGCCCAGCAGTTCCTCTCGCGTATATTTGGATATGGTGCAGAACTTGTCGTTGGCGTAGGTGAT
>PKZR01000052.1 GCA_003133815.1 Limisphaerales bacterium
CCTTTGGCCATGACGCACTGGCTTCGCTGAAAATAGGCCTATTCGGACGGGCGAAAGCGTGAATCGTCGCCAGGTGGTGCGGCGGTTGGCTGTGCAGTGCCGGACAATTTTTGCAACGCCTCCCGCCGGTCGCGTATTTCTTGAAGCCGGGCGTAATCAGCCGATGATCCAGTATTCCCCGCGCCCGGCTTGCCGGAAGAAAACAGTTTCCAAACAATCAGCGGCAGGCAAACAACGGTCACCAACAGGCTCAGGACTTGCAGCACAAAAAGCGCCTTCATCCAGAGCGGCGTTGCCGCCGCCGCCATTTGCATCTGTTGGTTCATTAACTGTTGAATTTGGTCTGGTGTCATAAAAAAGGAAGGGTGAAAACTTTACCTGCGGTTACGATGACCGGCGTGCCGCAATGCGGACACGTCCGCGCATGGTCGCTGACCTGTCCGCTGCATTCGTGGCATTGGATGAGGGCCATTTGTTATCTTGCAGGCGGTGGTGGCCAAGGTCTTGGAGGCTCAACATGTCCAGGAATATTTCGACGCCCAGGATTTTCTGGTCGCGGTATTGGTGGTTGTGGCGGCCTTGGCGCGGGAGGCGGCTGTGGCGGCCTCGGTGCAGGTGGTCTTTGAGGGGGATTTGGTGAGCTCATATTTTGCTTTCTTCAGGCATATAAAATTCTTCTGCGGGTAATTCGCGGAGAACTTTTTCGTAACATTGGTTTAAAAGTTTTTCATCGGGTTCGGATTCTTTTTGTTCTTCCAAAAGTTCTCTTTTCCTGTCCAAAGCTGTTGAGAACTGTCTTTTATGTTCTTCGTTGTAACATTTCTTTTCACGAATCGAAATAGTTAGTCTTTCTAAGTCAAAATCAAGCATTCTATAACCAGCAAGCAGTTCATCGGCACGATGGATTTTATCAGGCAATTTCAGCATAGGCTTTGCTATGGCAAGTATTGCAGTTACACCAGTAAGAATCTTCCAGAGACATGCCCCAAAAGTCCCTTGAAAAAACCATGCAGATGCCGCAGTTGAAGATGCCGATATTGCAATTAACAGCTCCATCCAGAAATTTGATCGTCTCCAACGCCTTAATTTAGCTTCATGGTATTTAACATTTAACCTAGCAGTCCGAAGCTGATTATAGACATCAATTACTGGATTGTTAGAATTCATCGCTTTTCCTTGAGCCAGATCCCTCGCAATCTGCTCCTCTAGGATTTCTTTCACGCTTTCATCTTGCTAACGATTTCAGCGTATTTCTTCGTGCCTTGTATTGATTCAAATTCAGTCAGAATCTTGTCGCGATTTATCGTTTCAAACCGCCGCGATAATACAGCCAGCACGAACGCACCTTCATGTTCAAACTGCTTTACCATCCAAGAGATTCCGCCCCTGTTCTGACAACCTGGCCATTTTGCAATCCATCTTGGACATTGGTAAACATTGTCATTCGGCCTTTTCACGATGCCGGGAGACCAATGAACGCCAACTTCACCAGAATGATTCCGGCGGGTCATTCTGCCTTTGCTTGAAATCTTTGGCGGAAGTTTCGGGAGCTTCTTCTTGACCCACACTCTGGCCGCGCGCATGGCTTTGCTCCAATCACCATATTTTTTCAAACTGAAATTCTCTTGGTGCATTTGCTTCTGGCGCATAACACGCGCCATGACGCACCTCTCTTTAACATTTCTTGTCAGATACATAATTTCCCTTCGTTTAATTTTTCATGCATCAATCCCGATGATCAAAACGGGGATGTCAATGTTGGACACGCNNGATCGGCAAATCTTTTGATCGGAACAATTTCAATTCCAGCATTGATGTGACCGAGCTTGTGGAAAATCGTCATCTTGGCGCAGACGTTATAGACCATGAAGGCATACTTGCCGAACTGCACTTCGACGCCGAGCTTTTTCTTTACGAAATCCATGTCACGAAACGCACCTTTGGAAAGTGGGGTGGTCTTGTAACCGGGTTTGTAAAACTCAGTTGGGTATTCGCACGGAACTTTGCAATGCGCCCAACCTTTTGGGTGCAATTCAGCTTCAAAGCACCGATTCAGCGCTGCCGGACTATAAAGAACTTTGCCCGGCATGGTTTTTTCTTGCTGGCGTTTTTAGTATTGAGGAAAAAACAGCAACAACATCATCGTTCGGATCGGCGTTGCGTCGCAAGTAGTTTGCTCGGCGTCGCGCGGGTGCCGGTTCGTTGAAAGTCTCAACCGTGTTCGGAACGCCACTGTTGACCTCAACAACAGTCCAAACGGTGTTTTTTGGCGATTGTTTAGCACTCATAATTATTGTTTGCCTGCAACTCGATTAAACCAGCCATAGACGTTCGCGTATTCCAAGAACGTGCATAACTCGCTCAGGCCGCTGGTGCGGAAAGTTGGTCTGTTAATCTGCCGCACGAAAAGCGAGCGACGCACATCATTCGAGACAATCGTGAATCGCGAAATGCCTTTGGGTGCTACCAAGTGAACGTCATTGAACCGCAGCAGTCCCGAATAAATTGGAGTCGAGTGTTCAACTTCAAAGAGAACCTTCAACTCGCTTGAGCCTGGCTGAATCCAAACAACATCCACTTCCTGAAGAATCCCTCGGACGGACTCAAAACTAGCCGGAATGTCGCGCCGGCACTTGAATGTTTTTGTCAGTGACCAATCAAGAGAAAAGCGATCTTTCTGCGGAATCCAAATGTCGTAGCCTTTGCTCACACCAACCGCACCGATAAGAGTCTGTATCTGGCTGTGGGTGAAGTCGGGGATATTTTTCAGTCGAGCATCTTCAAT
>PKZR01000214.1 GCA_003133815.1 Limisphaerales bacterium
ATGTGATAACGACCTGACTTCGGAGCGCGTCTCTGTGAGCCGCCGGCCGCCGCCCGGCAAATCATGCCGCTGCGGGTCACAGACCCGCGCTCCGGTCCTCAAATCGGCCACGGTGAGGATGCCGATGTCGCCCGCGCCCAGCAGTGCGGTCAGCGGGAATTTGTATTTTCTATCGCTCATGTTTCATTCTTCCCTATTCGATGTTTGGTTTGCAGGAAGTCCCCGTTTGGTTAAGAGCACGGGGAAAATTGGGGTAATTTGGCTAAAGTGCTGTGGAGCAACGATTTTACAAACTGGAGCAAAGCAAATTCCATCAGGAGCAAGACCATTTCCATCGGGAGCAGAGTCATTTCCAACGGGAGCGAAACAAATGCCGAAGGGAGCAGGGCAGATTCCATTGGGAGCGGAGCAAATTCCGCTTCGGGCGGGGCGTCGGACATTCAGGGCCGGTTTGTGGACGGCGGCGGCGGCGGCACAGACGCTGGCCGCCGAGTTGCGGGAGTTTGCAGCAAAGCTCCGTTGATGGAGAAACCTTGATGACATGCTTACCATTGAAACAAAAACACCCGGCGCTGGGAACCGTCTGGATTGCCAAAACCTTAGCTTTTCTTGCCATCATTTTTGGCAGGATCAACCCGGCGGAAAGCGGTCCGTGCTGCAAATCACTTTGTAACTGCATTGGCCGGAGATTTGGCGGATGATGGTTTCATGATTCGTCTCGACCAGGCGCTGGTGGAACGCGGTTTCTGCGAGAGCCGCGAAAAGGCCAAGCGCGCCATCCTCGCCGGGCAGGTCCGTGTCAATGCCCAGACCGCGCACAAGGCGAGCGATTCCGTGAAGGCCGAAGATGAAATCACTTTGGACGCGCCGGAAAAATATGTCAGCCGCGGCGGCCACAAGCTTGAGCATGCGCTGAAACATTTTCAACTGGACGTGTCGGGAACGGTGGCGGTGGATCTGGGCGCCTCCACCGGCGGTTTCACGGACTGCCTCCTGCAAAACGGGGCGGCGAAAGTTTTCGCGGTGGACGTCGGGCAGGGCCAGCTTGCGTGGAAACTGCGGAAGGACAGGCGCGTGGTGGTGATGGAAAAGACCAACGCAAGGCATTTGAAACCGGAACAAATGCCGGAATCGTTCACCCCCGCCGGCGTGGTCGTCATTGACTGCTCGTTCATCTCGCTGAAAAAAATCCTGCCGACCGCAGTTGCATTATTGAAAACAGACGGCAAAATTGTCGCGCTCGTCAAGCCGCAGTTCGAGGCGGGCAAGGCCGAGGCGGACAAGGGCCGGGGCGTGATCACGGATTCCGCCGTGCATGAACGGGTGCTGGCGGAACTGGAAACGTTCGTTGGCGCGCAAACCGGGTTGCACTGGCGCGGCGTGACGGAGTCGCCGTTGCTCGGCCCGGCGGGCAACAAGGAATTTTTGGTGCTGATTGAAAAAACAAGCTGACAAGATAAAACGCATCGGGCTGGCCGGAAATTCCGGCAAGGCCGCGTGCGCCGCAATCATCCGCAAGGCCGCGCGGCTCATTGAAAAAGCCGGGCGCAAGGCGGTCGTCGGCAGCGACATCGCGGCGCTCGCCCGCGACGTGGACCTGCTCCTGGTTTTCGGCGGCGACGGCACGATGCTGCGCGCGGCGCGGGACATCGCGGGTTCCGCCACTCCCATTCTCGGCGTCAACATCGGCGGGCTGGGCTTTCTCACCGCCGTGCCGTCCAACGAACTGGCGCACGCGCTGAAGCAAATCTGGAGCGGCAACTTCAAGTTTGAATCGCGCGCCTTGATCGAGGTCAGCGGAATCTGCAACGGGAAAAAAATCTGCGAGACCGCGCTGAACGACATCGTCACCAGCCGCGGCGCCGGCGCCCGGCTCATCACGCTCGACGTGGGCGTGGACGGCGAGCCCATCACGCGCTACCGGTGCGACGGGCTTATCATCAGTTCGCCGACCGGCTCGACGGCGTATTCGCTCGCGGCGGGCGGCGCGGTGGTCTTGCCGACGGCGGAGGTTTTCGCGCTCACGCCGATTTGTCCCCACGCGCTTTCGAACCGCTCCATCATTTTGCCGCTGTCCTCCAAAATTTCCGTGAAGGCCGTCAGCCCGCATCCGGCGACCATCCTGAGCGTGGACGGTCAGGTCGTCGCGGAACTGGCCGCCGACGACGAAGTCATCATCCGGCGCAGCAGCCGCAAGATTCAATTGATGGACCTGGCGGACAATTCATTTTTGGAGGCGCTGCGCCGGAAGCTGCAATGGCGCGGGGGTTATCTTTGAAATGAACCCGGCGAATCGTTACATCGCAAGAGCGTTGCAGGCTGTTTTGCCCCGCCCGGGACACAATTCAACGGTTTGACGAATCACATGGTCAGATTAAAAGACATTGCACGGCACATCGGCGTTTCCGTGATGACCGTCTCGAAGGCGCTGCGCGACGCGCCGGACGTTTCCGCCGCGACGAAGGCCAGAATCAAGACGCTCGCGCAGCAAATGGGCTACGTCCCGGATTCCAGCGCGCAGGGACTGCGGACCAAGACGACCAAGCTCTTCGGCCTCGTGATTCCGTCCATCACAAACCCGATTTTCGCGCGGATTGTTTTTGCGATTGAAGAGCGTGCGCACGACCTCGGCTACGACCTGCTGCTCGGACACTCGCTCAACAAGCCGGAGCGCGAGGAGCACTGCATCCGCCATTTTCTTTCGCGACGCGTGGACGGGCTTTTCATTTCGCCGGTATATCGATTTGAAGCCGAGGCGCGGATTTACCAGGAAATTCTCGCGCGCAGGACGCCCACGGTGCTGCTCGGCTCGCCCGCGCCGTTCTGCAAAAGTTTTCCGGCAGTCGAGATCGAGGAACTCATCGCCAGCTACAACGTGACGCAGCATCTGCTCAAGCTCGGGCACAAGCGCATCGCCTATTTCACCGGACCGCAAACCGCGCCGTGGGCGCACGAGCGCTTCAACGGCTACCGCCGCGCGCTGCGGGAAGCCGGTTTGGATGTGGACGACAAGCTCGTCTTCCAATCCGGCAACACGATCGAGGACGGCACGAACGCCGCGCTGCAAATGCTCAACGAATCGTGCGACGCCACCGCCGTTCAGGCCGTCAGCGACCTTGTTGCCATCGGCTGCGCGGAGGCCTTGCTCTCACAAGGACTGAGGATTCCCGAGGATATTTCGATTGTCGGCTTTGGGAATATTTTGACATCGGGACATTTCCGCGTGCCGCTCACGACGATCCGACAACCGAAATTCCGGCTTGGCATTGCCGCCGTGGAAATGATGATGTGCGCTATCCGGGGCGAGCCTGTCCAATCGAAACGACTGCCAGCCGAACTGCTCGAGCGCAAAAGCTCCGCGCCGCCACCGCCGAAACCGTAGGCGAATAAACTGGCAAAATGCGCCCGCCAATGGCAGGTTGCCGGAGTTTTATGCAAGCCATGAATTTTTTGCGCCGTGCTGTTTTGCCGGCGTTCTTTTTTACTTTCGCGCTCATCGTCCGCGGCCAAACGGCCACGAACAGCTTCGGTTTTACCGGCCCTGAATTTTATCCGATTGACGACGGTGTCAACCTGCTGCACGCGGCGGATCTGGACGGCGACGGTTTGAACGATCTGGTCGTCGCAAACAATCTCCGCTCGAAAATCAATCTTCTCTACAACCGGACGGGCAAGACTAACCAGGTCGCAGACACAAACCCGCAGCGCAAACTGGAATTGAACGAACTGCCGCCGGACGCGCGCTTCCGCATTGATTCCATTCCAGCCGACGAACACATCGCGGCGATGGTCGTGGCCGATTTGAACGGCGACGGCAGGCCCGACATCGCCATTTACGGCGACGGCAAGGATCTCGAGGTGATTTACAATCTGGGCACGAACGGCTGGAGCGATCCGAAGCGCTGGCACATCGAGGACGGGCAGATGTCCCCGAATGCGCTGGCCGAGGGCGATTTGAACGGCGACGGTCTCACCGACCTTGTTCTGCTCGGTGACAACGGTTCCGCTTATTTTCTGGCGCAAAATGCCGACCATACTTTTGGAGAGCCGCAAAAAATCCCCTATTCCGGCACCCCGAAGGCCGTGCAGATCGCGGACGTTGACGGCGACGGCAAAAGCGATTTGTTGCTGGTGGATTTCGACAGCCCGACGCCATTCCGTTTCCGCCTGCAAAATTCCAGCGGGCAGCTCGGCCCGGAAATTTATTTCAAGACGCCGCCGTTCCGCTCGTTTGATGTGGACAATCTGGACGGCGACGCGAAAAATTACATGTTGACCATCGCGCAAAGTTCCGGTCGCGCAGAAGTTTCGCAGTTCATGAAAAAGCCGGGTGAAATTTTGTCGGGCGCATTCCGCCAGGGCCAGTTTCAAATCCTGCCGCTGAACAAAACCGATGCGGCGCAGCGCGGCCTGCTTTGGGCGGACGTGAACGGCGACGGCCGTCCGGATTTGCTCGTGGCCGAACCGGAAAGCGGACAGCTTTCAGTTTATCTGCAAAACGCGGATGGTTCGCTCGCGCCTGCGAAAACATTTCCGACGCTCGCGGGCGTGAGCCAGATTGCCGTCGCGGACTGGAACGGCGATGGCACTCCGGAAATTTTTCTTCTGAGCGGCGATGAAAACGCCGTCGGCATGACGCAATTCGACAAGAGCGGCCGGCTGCCGTTTCCAACACTGCTCCCGCTCGACGGCAAACCGCTCGTGATGGCGGTCGGCGCACTGAAGCCTGGCGCGAAGCCGGTTCTCGCCATCATCGTGGACAAGGACGGCCAGCGTTCTCTTGTCACACGCACGACGGATGGCAAAATAAAATCTCAAAAATTAAGCGACAGCTTCAAATCGAACCCAACGACTCTGGCGATCCAGGATGTGAACCAGGACGGCCTGGCGGATTTGGTGGTGCTGATCCCTTATGAAAAAATCAAGGTGCTGCTGCAAAAACCCGGCGGTGATTTCGACGAGGAGGACGTTGACCCGCCGGGTGGCGCGATTGAACAGCCGTGGCTGGCGTCGGCGGACGTGGACGGCGATGGCAAGCCCGAACTGCTTTTGCCGCAGAAGAATTTTGTGCGCGCGGTCGTGCTGGAACGCGGCGACAAAATCCAAGGCTCGACCAACCAGCCAAGCTGGGTTTTCCGCGTGAAAGACCAGATCAACGGCGCGGAAAGTGATTCGCGCATCATTGGCGCGACGGCGATCCATAACGGGACAAATTCCACGCCTTCTATTTTCCTGTTCGACGCGGAACACAAGCAGTTGACTTTGTGCGAACGCGACACCAACGGCGTCTGGCAGATTGTCAGGAATGTTGATTTGCCGGCGACCGATTTCAGCTCGGTGCAATCCGTCGCACTCGGCGGGACGAACGTGCAGAGCGTGGCGTTTCTCGGACAAAACGCCGTCGCGTGGATGCCGCTGGCGGGCGACGTTTGGGATCTGACCGCCCTCGACGCCTACGAAACACCCATCAAGGACGGATATTTAAACGACGTCATCGCCGGCGATTTGAACGGCAACGGGCGGAAGGACCTGGTGTTCATGGAAACCGCAAAAAACTATCTCGACCTTGTCACATTCAATTCAAAGCACAAGCTCGTGCCCGCAGACCGCTGGCAGGTTTTCGAGCAGCACACTTTCCGGGGAAACAGCGACTCGATGCCCGAACCCCGCGAAGCCGTTATCGCCGATGTCACCGGCGACAAAAAAAACGATTTAATCGTGCTGGTGCATGACCGGATTCTGGTTTATCCGCAGGAGTGATAATTTCAGCAGTCTGAATAACACAAATGCACGAAGAGAAAATCTTCGTGTCTTTTAAGTTGGTTTTAACAATCAAACTGCCAGGGCGGCGGCGGCCTCCGTCTTCCACGCCTCGATTTTTTCGATGCGATGGCGGCGCTTGGTGCCGTGCAGCTCGAATTCCACCTCGTCACCAACCTTGTGGTTGAGCAGCGCAGCGCCGACCGGCGTAAGGTAGCTGATGATGCCCTTGTCCGGGTCGGAATCCCAGGCACCGAGGATCGTGAACGACTCGGACTGGTTGGTTTCGAGGTTCTTGGCCTGGACAACCGTCCCGATGTTGACGGCATCCGTGTTTGCGTTTGAAAAATCGGCGCCGCGCGAGCGCGAAAGCTGCGTTTCCAAATCGTCCTTCTGGCGCATGAGGATTTTCTGCATTTCCTTGGCCGCCTTGTATTCGTGGTTCTCGCGCAGGTCCCCGTAACTGCGGGCGATGGCGATCTCCTTCGAATTGGCCGGGATTTTTTTCTGCACGAGTTCGCCATATTCGGCGCGGCGGCGTTCGAGGCTTTCCCAAGAAACCAAAATGTTGCTGTCCTGCTTGGTCTGCTCGCCGGTGATGAGCGACTGCACGGCGGGATGTTTTTTGACGAGACGCGCGAGGAGCGAGCGCTTGTCCATGTCGTCGAACACGGGCGAGAGCTGCAGCGTGCGCGTCAAATCCTTGATGACCTCGATGTCGGCGCCGGCGGTGAGTTCGCCGAGCAATTCATGGTCTTCCAGGATGAAATCGCGCAGGCGGTTCGAGCGCTTTTCATTGAACTGGTCGCGCTCCATCGCCGTGAGCATGGCGCGGAAAACTTCCGGGCCGAGGATGTCCACAAAATCTTCGGTGCGGTCGCGCCCAAACCACAGTAGCAGTTCGCTGCTGGCCGCGTGCTGGTTGATGAGGCGGGCAAGCGTTTCCTTGAGCGCATCCAGCCTGCCCTGCGCGATGA
>PKZR01000298.1 GCA_003133815.1 Limisphaerales bacterium
TGGTGCAGAATCATCTGATGCAGTTGCTCTGTCTGGTGGCAATGGAGCCGATGGTCTCCTTTCAAGCGGACGAGATTCGCAATAAAAAAGTGGACGTGCTCCACGCGGCCCGGCCGATTGACCGCGATGCGGTCGCTCAATGCGCTGTGCGGGGACAGTATGGTCCAGGCAGCAGCGGCGGCAAAAAAGTGCCTGGCTATCGCGAGGAGGAGGGCGTGGCGCCCGATTCTCAGACGGAGACATTTGTGGCGTTGAAATTGTTTCTCGATAACTGGCGCTGGCAGGACGTGCCGTTTTATCTGCGCACGGGCAAGCGCCTGCCGCAGCAGGCGTCGGAAATTTCCATCCAATTTCGCGCCGTGCCGCACCGGTCCTTTCCGCCCGAAGCCTCGCTCGGCTGGCAGCCGTCGCGTCTGGTTTTATCCATCCAACCGGACGAAGGCATCGTGCTGGGCTTTCAGGCCAAATATCCGGGACCAAAAATGCAATTGCGTCCGGTGGACATGCGTTTCAGTTATCGCGAAAGCTTCGACGCGCCGTCGCCCGACGCCTACGAAACGCTTTTGTGGGACGTGATGAAAAAAGACGCGACGCTTTTCATGCGTGCCGATCAAGTGGAGGCCGCCTGGGAACTTCTGACGCCCGTGCTCGAAGCGTGGCAGGGCACGGCACCGAGCGATTTCCCAAATTACGCTGCCGGCTCATGGGGACTGGAAGACGCACAACGGCTGCTCGCTCCCGGACATCGCTGGCCGCTGCCGACCGAATTGGTGGTTCCTTGCAAGAAGAAGGGAAAGAATTCGTAACGCAACATCACATGAAAAATCCAATCGAATACACAATCGTTGCTGTGCCTTTTCACGCCGATGCTGCAACCCATGACGAGCTTTCACGGAAAGTGAACGAAAAGTTAAGCAGCGGTTACGAATTATATGGTTCACCGTTCTTCAGCGAGGAAATGATGTATCAGACCATGACAAAACCGATTTCGCAGAACTGACTGGTGACGACCAAATGAAAAAATGTGCACCAATCAAAACATTATTTGTGGACATTGGTGGTGTCCTGCTCACCAACGGTTGGGATCATCATGCCCGCCGACGGGCGGCGAAACATTTTAAGCTGGACTGGGCAGAGATGGAGGAGCGGGATGGCTTGAACTTTGAAACTCACGAGGAAGATAAAATTACTTTCAACGAATATTTAGGCCGCGTGATCTTCTACAAAAAGCGTCCGTTCACGCGAGCTGAGTTTCGACGTTTCATGTTCGCGCAATCGAAACCCTACGCCGAAATGATTGAACTGGTTCGCGACCTGAAAGCTAAATACAAATTGAAGATTATTGTCGTCAGCAACGAATCGCGGGAGTTGAACGCTCATCGAATCAGCAAGTTCAAGCTGTCGGGGTTTGTGGACGCTTTTATTTCCTCCTGCTTCGTTCATCTCCGAAAACCGGACGCGGATATTTTCAAGCTGGCGCTGGACATCGCCCAGACGCCCGCGCGACAGAGTGTCAATCTCGAAAACACCGCGATGTTTGTCCAGATCGCGGAGAGCATGGGGATTCGCGGACTGTTGCACACAGATTACCAATCCACGCGCGCAAAACTGGCCGTGCTCGGACTCTACATGAGCGAGCCAGTGAAACTGCAAAATAAATAACTACACCAATTATGAATACTAAAACTGTTGATCCACGAACCAGCAAACTACCAACGCCAAAACTGTCTCCGATTCTGCCCGCCGAAAACTCCAGGCACAAGACGACGAATCACGCCAGCCAACCCACCAATGGAGCGGTTAAGAATGGCGATGTTCGGTTCGCCCCAAATGGGCCGGGCATTCCCGCGCGCTGGACTTCCAGCGCCAAGACCGGACTGGGCACGGCCTTAAACAATCAGAGCCGGGTCTGGTTCACGTTGAGCCACGGCATTTTCAACGAGATTTATTATCCGCGCATTGACCAGGCCTGCATCCGCGACATGGGGTTGATCGTCACGGATGGTTCAACTTTTTTCTCCGAAGAAAAACGCGATGCTGAACACAAAGTGGAATGGCTGGCCGACGGCGTGCCGGCTTTCAACTTGGTCAATACCTGCCGCAACGGCCGGTATCGCATTGAAAAGCAAATCGTGACCGATCCGCAGCGGGCCACGGTGTTGCAACAGGTTCAGTTTCACGCTCAACAAGGTGTGTTGCCAGATTATCATCTGCACGTCGTGCTCGCGCCTCATTTGGGGAATCACGGCGGCGGCAATACCGCGTGGGTGGGCGAGTTCGAGGGGACGCCAATGCTCTTTGCACAGCGGAACGATTGCGCTCTCGCGCTGGCGTGTTCCGCGCCTTGGACCAAGCGGTCGGCTGGCTTTGTCGGCTCGTCCGATGGCTGGCGGGATTTGAAGGAGCATCACCAGATGACCTGGGAATACACACGGGCTGAAAACGGTAATGTGGCTTTGACCGCCGAAATTGATTTGTCGAAATCGCACGGAAAATTTGTCCTGGCGCTTGGTTTTGGAAAAGACCCGGACGAAGCGGCCCGGAATGCCATCGCCAGCCTGCGCGACGGTTTTGAGAAGGCAAAGCATCATTATGTCAGCGGCTGGCAGGAATGGACAAAGACTCATGCGTCGCTGAAGCCGGGAGAAGTTGCTCCGGGCGATCTGACTCAAAAAAGCCTTGCCGTCCTGCGCACGCATGAATCCAAGCAGGCACCGGGTGCCCTCATCGCCAGCCTCGCGATTCCGTGGGGATTCAGCCAGGGGGACAATGATCAGGGCGGTTATCATCTCGTCTGGTCACGCGACATGGTGGAGACGGCGGGCGGTTTGCTCGCGGCTGGCGCGCACGACGACGCCCGCCGGGTGCTGGCATTTTTGCAGCGAACCCAGCAGCCGGACGGTCATTGGTCGCAGAACATGTGGCTGGATGGTTCGCCCTATTGGAACGGAATCCAAATGGACGAGACGGCGCTGCCGATTCTGCT
>PKZR01000427.1 GCA_003133815.1 Limisphaerales bacterium
TCATCGCCTCCACGCGCCAGTCCAGTTTGACTTCCTTGTTTTCGATGCGCTGCAATTTGAATTCCCTGGCGGATTCATAATTGACGTGCAGCTCGGCGAGCTTTTTGCCGGCCTCGGCGAATTCGTGAAACAGTTTGGCGCTGGCTTCCGGCTTGTGGTCGGGCTTGTTTTTACCCTGCATCGTCTCGACAGCGGCGAGCGGATAAAATTTANNCTCGTCACCTCGTCTCCTACACCGACGAACGGGATGCGCGGCAAATCGCGTTTCAGGTTCTCGGCGAAACGGGTGCGGTAGGCGGGATGATGCAGCACGGCATAGACATAATGAAAAATGTCCGCCGCCGTGATGCGGTCGTCCGCGTAGAAAATCTGAAATAACGTCCGCGCTTTGGGTGTGATGTTGTCGCGCCGCTCAAATTTCTTTTTGTTCTTCTCCCAGACAAATCTGAAAAGCGGAAAGCATTGTGATCCGCCTTGTGGCATCAAATCACAAATCCGGTCGGACATCAGCGAAAACATAGGCCAGTCGCCGCCTACTTTTAACCAAAGAACATTGTTTTTTATTTTATCGGTTGGAAATGCTTCGGGGAAAATACCAACCCGATGATTTAGGTGTTCGTCGAAATAAACCAGCCGCGCGCAGTAAGGTCTGTAAATTGATTCTCTGATTGCCTTCTCTTGAAATTGGATTTCAATTCCACGTTCCAAATATTTCTTCAAGCTGCTGCTCCAGCCAATTTTTGAAACATCGTTGTTAACGAAGTCATCTATGTTTGGCTTTTTATTTCCAAGCCTGCGATACCGGCTCACATGGTCATTGTAAAAATCAATCATTGAGCTAACTCGTTCGCCCAATTTTTTACGGTTGAAACCATAAACCCAATCGTCACGAGTTGTTTCCAGCCCACGACCAAAATCAAAAAAGATCGATGGACTTACACCGCCAGTTGAATCTTCGCGTTTTCCAAGTGGAAAATATTCGTCAAACTCATCCCGCAAACCTAAATCCAACCAGTTATGTTTTTTGTCCGGCTGAAGTTTCTGCCACTTTACACCATCCACGCTCTGCTTGAGTTCAAGAAATTCATATTTCTTTTCCTTCCGCCAGTCCACCGGCACGGCATGGTAATAAATTTTTGCAGCACGTTGGCGTTCTCCCGGTAATTTAACGAGCAACGTAATACATACTCCGACTTGAATTCCAAAAACGTTATGAGTGGTGCCGGAAAGTTTCGGATTTTTCCTTACGTTGCCACCAAGGTCTAGGAGATATATGGCATCAAATTCTCGTGCTAGATTTTTCCTCATGCCATCACATGCCAGCGAATCCACAAACGCGCCATTGGTCACATAGGCGATGACACCGCCAGTCTTAATCTTGTCCGAGGCGTAGCGGAACGCCTTCACATACGGGTCGGAGAGAGAATTTTTGTTCTGCGCGTTGGAATCCTCGCTGTATGTTTCACGCACCCGCTGGTCAATCCGGTTGTATTTCTGGTTACGGTTATTTTCATTCTCATCCGTTTGCCACGCATTGTAAGGTGGATTGCCAATGACCACGCGGATTTCGGCTTTCTTTTGTTTTTCCACGCGTTCGGTGTTCTTCTCACTCAAAAAAGAGAACTCAACCTGCGGCGGCTCCAATGTGCGGAATGTGTCCACGAGGCAAATGCCTTCAAACGGTTCGTATTTGCCGGTAGCGTCCCAGTAGGCGTGTTCGATGTTCATCGAGGCGACGTAATACGGCAGCAGCATGATTTCATTGCAGTGCAGTTCGTGCGCGTATTTGTGCGGCAGCGCGGACTTGGGAATGTGCCGCATGAGGTTGACGATGAAATTGCCGGTGCCGGTGAACGGGTCGAGGATATGGACGTCCTTGTCCGCGAGCGTTTTTCCAAACTCCGCCGTCAGAATCTTCTCCACGCTGGCGACCATGAAGTTGACGAGCGGCTGCGGCGTATAAACGATGCCGTGCGTGTCGGCCACCTTCACGCAGAAGCCCTGAAAGAACCGCTCATAAACAGTGTTGAGGAAGTTCTGCTTTTCGTGGAAATCGGTGATGGTGGCGGCGGCGTTCTCAATCGCGCCGTAAAAATGTTCCAGGCTCCTGCTAAAATCGTCGCGGCTGAACACGCGGGAATTGAGCGCGGCGATGACCTTTTCAATCTCCAGCGCGATGACGTTGCGCTGCATGAAATCCGCCACGTCGAAAATCTTGCGGAAGATGCGCTCGGTGAGGATGTGCTGGATGATCATTTCTTCGACGGCCTCGATGGAAATGTTGGGATTGAGCGAACCACGGCAAAGCGAGCAAAAATCCTCGAACGCGGCGATGAACTTTTTGTTGGTCTGTCGCTCGTTCTCGATAAGCTTTTTCAGGCTCGCGCCAATCTGTGGCACCTTGTCCTTGAATTCCTCGACGGCCTTTTCCCATTCCGCGATGGCGGGCGGCGCGAATTCCAGAAACAGGGTGAGGATTTTGACGAGGTCGTCGGGTTTGGTGAGGTCGGCTTCCCAAAAATGTTCGCCATTCTGGTAAAGCACGGCGCGGTCGGGTTGCCAGAACAGGATGTTTTGTTTTGGGTAGCCGATGGAAAACTTGTGCTTGATCTCCTTTTCCAAATCGTCAGCGGAATCCTTGGCTTCCCAGAGGCCGTGATTCAAGCCGTAGTTGTCCAGCAATGCGCCGTCGGCGGACGCATCGGCCTGGCCCTTGCGCTTGATACGGTATTCGGGGACGAGTTTCCAATCGAACTGGCGGGCGCAATGTTCGAGCAATTCCTGAAACGCGGAACGGACGGCGGTTTCGTGTTTGATGCCGAGACTGGCGAATCTGGCGAGCGAATCGTAATAGGCGGTAACGGCCTTGTGCGTGGGCTTAAGGGTCAGGCTCGGCATAACGATTGAGTTTGCGTGGTAAAATTGGCGGCGTCAATCCACCTCATGCACGTCGTGGATACTAATGGCAGACATGGCGTTAGCAGTAAAAAAACAAAATGTCCGGTGAACAAGTCCGGGTTGACTTTCGGGGGATGAAGGGAGAGGTTGCCTTTGTGAAACACAAACGCCACATCCCAGAGGGGAAACGCGCCACCTGCGTGGTCACGCCGAAAGATCAAATGGCAGACAAGCACCAACCCACGACCCGAGCGGATGCGATGATGGAATCAATCCACACACGGGCTGATTACGTCGGGCCGGTTCTGGAAGAAATCCTGCAAGCCAGCCATGCGCGGGTGAACTGGCAACCATCCATTTGACCGGGCCCTGAAACGCAAGGCGTGAAGAGCGGACAAAGCCTGAACATTTGACAATGTACAGACACATGCCCGAAATGGAGAGAAGTGTGCAATACGCCCGCCATCGCCAGACAGATGTGGCTCATTTTGACGGAGCTTCTGCGGACAGGCATCATTAAAACGGTCAAATTTTGGAAAGAATCCGTTCTATCTGCTGAGCGTGCGCAACCAAATCGCCGTCCGTCCATACGATAAAATCGGCGCGGTTGATTTTTTGTTCCACGGGCATCTGCGCGGCGATGCGCTGCCTGATCTGCGTTGCCGTCCAGCCCCGCCCTGAGAGCCGCTGTTGCTGGTTCGCAGCGGAACAGGCGACGCAGATGACCTTGTCGAATTGAGATGCGGCCTGCGTTTCGAACAACAGCGGAATGACGACGGCGGCGAGCCGGCAATCTCCCCTGCGCCACAGTTCGACCTGGGCGAGCCAGGATTGGCGGATGCGCGGGTGGAGAATGGCCTCGATCTTTCTGCGCGCGGCAATGTCGGCGAAAACAATTCGGGCGAGTTCGCCGCGGTTCAACCCGCCATCGGATGAAATGACCTCATCGCCAAACACTTCCTTGATTTCCGCGAGCGCGGATTGACCGGGTTCGACGAGGCGGCGGGCGAGATCGTCGGTGTCCACGACCTGCACGCCGTGCGTGCGCAACATACGTGCGGCAGTGGATTTGCCCATGCCCACACCGCCGGTCAGACCAAGAACATTCATCGGCGGGACGTGGCGTCAAGGCCCGATGAGAGCGCGGTAGAAGCGGTCGTGGTAATTTGTTGAGGACGAATCTGTGAACGTGAAGGGCGGCGTACTGGTGTAGACGTTGACCCAGTTCACGAGGTTGGTGGAGGCCTGAACGATGACGCTTGACGACGTGGGACTTGAAATGGTGAGGTGGAACGCGCCGCCTGCACCGACGGAAATGCCCGCCACCTGCGGTGGCGACAGGCTAGCAACCACGTTAACAGCAACGGAAGCAGAATTATCGGACGAGTCCGGATTGGGGGTGACGGCCTGGATGAAGGCGGAATTGACAATGGCACCCACAGTGCCTGAACTCATCGTGAGAGTGAGTTGCGCGCCCGTATTGGTGGCCAGGGTGCCAACATCCCAGATTATCTGCGTCCCGATCCGGCTCACAGAACCGACGGTAAAATTGGTGGAAACAAGCGTTACACCAGAAGGGAGGGTGTCAGAAACGATGGCATTGCTGCAAGCTGAAGGGCCGTAATTGGTGACGCCAACCGTGTAAAGAACGTCACCGTTGACCAGAACGTTGGTGGCGGAGGCCGACATCAGGAGCGCGGTGTCAGACGAAAAACCAACGGGACTGCCGGTGGTGAGCGTGAGGAACCAGCCGTTGGAAATGATACCGTGATCCGTGGGCGTAACGTCCTGCACAAAGAGGGACCAAGCGCCGTTGGGATTGCCGCCGTCCATGGCTGCCAAGGTGGAACCGTAGGGCGGAGCCGGCGCAGAAATTTGAGCCGGGAAATTTCCAGCGATGCCAACCAATGCATTGATCAAATTTGTTCCGTTGGGAGTTCCAAGGCCGTCGCAAAGGTCATAACCATTGGTAGCATAAAACAAATTTGGGCTCTGGCTCCAGGTGTCGTTGCCGGTGGTGACATCGTGAAAATAACCGGCGTAATTTGGTCCCGATGCGATGGAGTAGAGCGCAGGGTTGATGAATCCGGCCGCTGATTTTCCATTGGCCGCCGCAAGCTGGTTGACGAGCGCGGTGAAGCCGGCCCACAACGGAGCGGCACAACTGGTGCCCCCAACACCAATATATTCAACACCCCCATCCGCAATGACCAGGACATCATCCGCCGTCAAAGCCACGTCGGGAGTATTGCGAAAGGTTGTCGAGCCCTGGGGAACCGTCATATTGACATCGGACTGCCAAGTTGGGATTGAATAGTAACTGCTGATGCCCCCGCTGCTTCCAGTTCCGTCATAAAGGGGACCATACCGGACATCCCAATTCCAGACGGTTTCCGAAGCATAGGAAGCACCCGCGCCGTTCATGGTCAAAGTCGTCCCACCAACCTGGGTGATATAGGGGCTGTCTGAAGGAGCGTTGAAAGTGTTTGGATTATCAACGCCGTTGACCGAGTTAACGCCGGGCGTGAAAGCATCCCCGTCTCCGGATGCATTGAAGAATGTCTGTCCTTGAAGCGCCATTTGCTGGAAAATTTGATCCGTCGTTGCGCTAGGACCACCCAACCAACCCCAAGAACAACTGAGTTGCTGGGCCAAATCATCCGAAGCCATCCGATTCAAGATGTCATTCTGAAAGCCAAAGGGGCCTTCATAAACGATCACTTTGGACAAACCCGGCGCCATGGAAAAAGCCATCTCGATATCCAATGACACTTCGATCTCGCCGCCATTCCCGCTAGGCAAGCCGCTAATGCCATCCAACAAGACATTTGTGAGCGTGGTGACACTCGTCAATCCGGCCAAGGTTTCGTAGGCATTGATATCACTGAGCAAATAGCCGTCCTCCTCATACAAGCCGAGCGTCTGACCAGCGCCATTGAGCGAGGTGCCAGGAACGTAGGCATTTCTGAAATCGTTCCCCATGTAATTGCCGGACGGACCGGAACCCGTGGTCGCCTTGGACATTGAATTTGGAGCCACTTTGGGCGACGTACTGACCGGTTTCAACCTGTATTTGGGATGCGACCAGCCATAATTGTCCAAGCCGCTGATATCCTGAACGGGCAATGTTGCAGGAACGGACGGATCCGAGTCCGGCGCAAAAAAATCACGATTCTCGACCGGATGGCGATAAGTCCGCAAAGTCAAATGAAACGCGCGTTCGACATCCGACGCCTTCCCGCTCACATCCAGCAACATGCGATTCGGATGCGTACCTGTAACCGTCAAGCCGTTCTGCCGGGCAAAATCCATCACTTTCTGATAATCCTGCTCCGTCGGGCCAAACTGCGCCGTAAATTCGGCGGGCGTCAGATAATGATGATAATAACCGGGACTGGAAGGGTCGTAAACTTGCCGGAGCAGGTTTGTCAGCGTCTCCGTATTTCGCAATGGAAGGCCTATGGCGAGGTTGATGTTCGTCTCCGCCGGAAGCTGTCCCTTGGCCTGCAACCGCGATACCGCCGCCGGAATATGACCGTGCAAGGTTTTCATGCCCGCATCCGCCGCAAAAGCCGCCGTGCCTGACAAGACCAGTCCCAGGACAACCATCCACAAACTTTTCCTCATTAAATTGGGCATAAAGCTAATCGTTTTCATAGCGGTCAAGGAAAGTTTGGCACGGGCGGGAAAGCCGTGGGTTTGTTGGTGCCTGAGACAATCGGCGTGAATTGGGGCAACGAATTGGTGGCTGCGTCATCAAAAGTAAGGGTGATGGGGCCGACGGCGTTCGGGCCGCCTGCATCACCCATGATCAGGGTGTCCTGCTGGTCCGGCGCGACCACCAAGGCATCAACAGAAGACACCGCCGTGTGATAAAGGTTTGTCAATGTGACGGTGGCCTTGATGACCTGCCCTCCCACATCGCTGACATTGATTATGGAGGGATAAGGCAGTGCAGTCGTGTCCGCATTGATGATGATGGCATTGCTGTTATAATAGGTCGTTGACACGGTGCCCAGAGTGTAGGTGAAAACTGCCGTGCCAATACTGGCGGCACCGTTGAACAGGTTGAAGGTTGCGGCAATCTGCTGGCCATTGGTACCGGAGGCCGTGAAGTTCCACGCCTGAGAAGCCGGGCGTCCGCCCACGATCAGCGAACCCGGATTCATCGCACCGACATTAGCCGGCGACGTGACGCCGTTGGTGGCGAGCAATGTTGCGGTGAAGCTGGGGATGTTGGTTCCCGCCTCGGCGCGGAATGCAAACAGCAAGGTGACATTTTCGCCCGGATCAATGATGCCATTTGGCGGCGAGAATCCTTCATGCGTCAAGACCGAGCCGTCCGGGACAACGAGGCTGCCGCTGGTGTCGTGAATGGTGAGCGTGGCGGCGCTTGGTGCGACCAACGTGCCGTTGGTAGGACTGGACAATTGGAGCAGGACGGTTTTGTCCGGCTGGACTGCAGTGTTGGCAATCACAGTGACCTGGAAGGACTGGCTTGTCTGACCATTGGTGAAGACAAAGGTGCCGTTTGTGGCAATGTAATCCGTCCCGGCAAGAGCCGTTCCATTCAGGGTGGTAAAGTTGACCGATGTAGTCTGGTTGGTATCGTCCGTCCGCAAAACCGTAATTGTCGCGGCGACGCCCGTCTTCAAAACCGCATAGGTGGGACTTGAGAAGCTCAAGCCGGAGTTGTTGTCAATAATCGTCACGACCTGATTGCTCGGGAAGATTATTTTTCCCGGGGCGGACGCATTGGTCAGACTGACGGTAAACGTGCGGCTTCCGGTCACCAAGTTATTGTTGACGATTGGCACGCTAAAGGTGTTGGTGCCGATGCCGTTTGTGAACAGGAGCGTGCCGCTGGTGTTGGTATAGTCCTGACCGGCCAAGGCCGAGCCGTCGGAAGTGTAGTAATTTACAGACAACGGGGCGGCATTGGTATTCACCGGCTCAAGAGCCGGATTGGAGCAGACAACGGTGATGACGGCCGCACCGCTGTTTTTGAAGACACTCATGGCCGCATTGGTGAAGCTCAATCCGGCATTGGCCGGCCGGATGACGACCAAGGCGTTGCTCGGCGACACGAGCTGCACGCCGGCAGTGGCATTGGTCAGCGACATGTTGAAGGTGACATTGGTCACGCCATTAGCGTTGTACAGCGGAACTGAAACCGCCTTGAGCACTTCACCGTTGGTGAAGGACAGCGTGCCGGAGGTCGCCTGATAATTGATCCCGGCCAGGGCGGAGCCGTTGGCGGTGGCATAATTCACCTGAAAGACGTTCGTGGGATTGCCGATCCTCTGGACAAACACAAGTCCCGGGCTGTTGGTTTCACTGACGTAATTAGTGCCATTGACGAAGGCCACACCGACGTTGTCGTCGAGAATGGATACATTGGCGGTGGTAGGAGTGGCAAGAGCGGCACCTCCGCCGGGATTGGAGAGATACACCGAGAAATCAACCGTGCCGAGGACGAGGCTGTTTTGAACGAGCGGAACCACGATTGTATTGCTCCTCTGGCCAGCGACAAAGGGCACGGTGCCGCTGCTCGTGATATAGCTTACCCCGGGCAGCGCTGTGCCGGACACGGTCTGATAATTGACCGACACGGCACCCGATGAACCGCCGGTGCGGACGACCGTGAGGTAGGCGTTTGTGCCGCCTTCGCTTGCAACATAACTGTTGGTGGAGAAGGCCAGCAGTCCCGGGGCATAGACGGTATCAATAATTGTGAGCGTCGCATTCGACGGGCTGTACAAAGCAGTGCCGGCGGCATTGGTCAACTGCATGGTGACCGTGGTGCTTCCCTCCGGAATGGTATTGTTGATGATGGGTATCTGGACGGTCTTGTCCGTGTCGCCGGGATTAAAGGTGACGACGGCGTTGGTCGGATAATAATCCGTACCAATGACGGCCGTGCCATTGGTGGTGGTGGAGAAATCCACGGTGCATGTTCCGCTCGCCGTGCCCTGCCTGACAATGTCAATCGTGGCGACCCCGTTCACGGTATTTTTGGGCACCGAGTAGATCGAAGACAAAAAGTTCACGGCGCTGTCATCGTTAATGATGGTGAGCACGGCTGTGGACTGGTTGCCGAGAACCGCCGGCGGCGTCGGATTCGACAGGGTCAGATTTACCGTCAGGTTCGGCGTGATGACCTGATCATCCATCACGGGAACAAGGATTGTCCTCAAAACCTCGCCCGTTGGGAAATCCAGATTGGTGGAGATACTGGTGTAATTGACGCCGTTGACGGCCGTGCCGTTGCTGGTCGCAAAATTCACCAAGACATCGCCGGAACCGTCCGCGTTGGTCCCGCTGGTGCCGCCATCGCGACGGACATTGACCACGGCATAGGCGCCGTTTTCATCCACCTGATAACCGGCCGACGTGAATTCAAACGCGCCGGAACCGGTGATCGAGCCGCCATAAAGGCGGGCGATATGCTCATGAGTCTGGTCGTCGTATTGGGTGAAGCCGCCGCCAATGACAATCATCCCATCCGCGGGCTGGATGGCGAGCGCGTCAATGTCGCTGTTCGCGCCGTCGCCGAAGTTGATGGTTGGATCCACCGCGCCGGTGGGCAGCAGGCGGGTGATGCTGTTGCGGGTGACGCCATTGGCCTGAGTGAAATCACCGGCCAAAACAATCCGATTATCGGACTGGATCGTAATGGCTTCCACGGTGCCATTGGCTCCAAGGCCCACGGCGCTGACGAAATTCGTGTCCAGAGAACCATCCGGGTTGAGGCGCGCGATGCGGTTTACGGCCGTTCCGTTAACGCTGGTGAAATCGCCGCCGACAAGGACGCTTCCATCGGTCTGGATGGCAATGGCCCGGATGTCGTTGTTGGCCCCGATGTTCGCGCTGAAATTCGTATCCACCGAACCGTCCACATTCAAACGGACGAGGTTGCCGACGACCACATTGTTGAAGTTTGTGATCGCACCGCCGACTAGAACCTGTCCCGCGTTGGCAATGGAATTGGTCGGATACGCAGCCACGGCATAAACCGTACCGCTGGCACCCAGGCCGGTGGCGAACGACGTGTCCACCGAACCGTCGTTGTTCAGGCGCGCCATACCGGGGCTGGTGACGCCGTTGATGGTGCTGAACGCACCGCCGACGTAAATCTCGCGGGATCCGTTGATGAATGTTTCGGCCAGCGCAAAAACGGTGTTGTCGGCACCGGAACCGGTGTTAAAGCTGGTATCCAAAGAACCGTCCGTCATCAAACGGGCGACCCGGTGGCGAATAATGTTGTCAATATTTGCGAACGCACCGCCAATCAAAATACGGTCATCCGTCTGACTAACCACCGCATTCACGGACGCATCCGCCCCGGCCAGGCCGTTCATGAAGCCCGTGTCCAAGGTGCCGTCGGTGTTCAGGCGTGCCACACGGTTCACGTCCGAGCCATTGGCCACCGTGAAGTTTCCGCCGGCGACAATCTGACCGTCGGACTGGAGCGCGAGGGCAAAGACACTGTCATTAAAACCTGCGTACGAACTGAACGCCGCGTCCGGAGAACCGGAGGGCTGCGTGTAAGATTCCGCATCCAAAATTTGAACCGGCACATTTGTGGCTGAACCCAGCGATGCGCCAGCACTGACGTTGGTCAACGCCACGTTGAAGAAGAAGCCGGCGGGCGGAGGATTAGTCTTTCCATCGTCAAGAATCCGCACATTGAAGCTCTGGCTGATCTGGCCCGGGGCAAAGAACAAGATGCCGTTGGTGGCAACATAGTTTGTGCCAGCAAACGCGGTGGCGTCAGCGGTGGTAAAGCTGACCGATGGCGATCCGTTGGTGGAGCCGGTGCGTGTGACAGTGGCGGTCGCGTAGCCGCCATTTTCGTTGACGCGATAGGCCGACGCGCTGAACTGGAATGTGCCGTAGCTGTTGTCGTTGTTGATGATCACGGTGGCGTTGGTGACGGCCCCCAGCAACGACGGCGCGCCTGAGCCGTTCAACATCGGATTGAACAAAGAAATGGAAAACTGCCTGCTGGAACCGCCCACCGCGTGATTGTTGATCAATGGAATGATTATGCTACGAGGCGAAACATCGCCATTATTCCATGTAAGCGTGTTGGTGGAACCGGTGTAATCCGTTCCGTTAACGGCAGTTCCATCCGACGTGGCATACTGGACATTCAAGGTTCCCTCACTGCCGACGGTGCGGGTGACCGTGACAACAATCGATCCGGCGCTCAGACTGCCGGTGTAATAATTGGTGGTGAAATTCAAATAGCCCTGGAAATTGGGATTGATGATCCTCAACACCGTATTTGTAAGACCGAACGCCGCGTTGCCGCTGCTCAAGTCCTGAATGTTAAACAACTGCAAGTTGACGATTTTTTCCACGCTTGATCTGGAGCTGTTTTGCAAGACGGAAACCGAGAATGAATTGGAGGTCTGGGCGGGATTAAATGTCAGTGTGCCGCTGGCGGCCGTGTAATCGGTGCCAAGCACGGCGGTGCTTCCATTGGTCGTGGTTTGATAGTTCAGCTCAACCGTGCCTGAAGTGCTGTTGGTGCGGACCACGCCCAAGACGGCACTTGAATTGGTGGCCGTGAAGCTCGAAGCGGCAAAACCAAACACGCCGTCCTGATGGGCATCGTCCACCACGGTGAGGGGGGCGACCGATTCACCCAGCGCGACGCCGAGCGGAATATTCTGGCCGCCGAGATAAAACTGGTCGGCTCCGCTGGGATTGGCCATCTGGAACTGGGCATTCAGATTGCCGGATGACAGCGAGTCGTTGATGATGCTGACGAGAACGGCCGCGGGGCCGTTTAATCCAAACCTCCAAAACGCTCCGGCCACAACACTGTCGTTCATCAGGCCACCCGCTCCATACAGACCGTCGCTGTGCATACGGGAAGGACCAAAAAATTCCCACTCTATCGGATAAGTCGGGGCGGTGGCATCATAGGTGTAATCCGAGCCACTTTGGGCCAAACCGGGCAGCACGGAGAAGTTGGCCGACGCATAACCCAAGAAACCGTTGGTCCGAACCAAGCTCACGGACTCAAATGAGTCCGTCTTGTTAACCGCATAACTGGTTGCAGCCATGCCGATATTACCCGGCCCGGGCGTGGCCCCGCCAATCAGCCGGGCGACATTGCCACGATTGCGGATACCATCCCGCGTCTTTGGTTCCGGCCAGATGTTCAGATTCAAATATGCCCCCAGACTGGAATCGAAGCCATAATCTCCCGGCCGGACATTGACATCGAACTGACCGCCGCCCACCTGGGCGAAGCTGCCGGCGATCATCACATTGCCATCCGATTGAACCCCGGACGCGTAAACAGTCCCGGGCGGATCTATGAAACGGATGCGCGGCAGACCGGCAAACTGGTTATAGGCGGTGTCCATGAAGGAGGTATCCACCGTGCCATCGGCAAACAGGCGGGTGAAGCCGAGGCGATGCGTTCCGTTGAAGGAGGTAAACGCCCCGCCCACATAAATGGTGCCGTCCAACTGCGGTGTAATGGAATAGACCGAATTATCCGTGCCCGTGCCGGAGTAGAAGCCGGAGTCAAGAGACCCATCCTGATTCAGGCGCACAACATGGTTCTGAGAACTGCCGTTGATGTGGGTGAAATCACCGCCCGCGAGAAGCTGGTTATTGAGCTGCCAGGCCAGAGACCGCACCACGTTATCGGCACCCGTGCCAGGATTAAACGAGGTGTCGAGAGTGCCATCCGTATTCAACCGCGCAATGTTGGCATAAATCTGCCCTGACACACCAAACTTGCCGCCAATGAGAATCGCCCCCGTGTTCGGCGGCACGGTAACCGTTCCGGAATACGCCCATACCGCCCCGAAATTGGGGTTGCCGCCCTGATTCATGACAATCGTAATCCGGTTGGCCGTCAAGCCGCCGGTCGGACCGAAGGGCACAACAAAGTTGCCCACCCCATTGTTGGTCAAGGTATCGTAAATCAGCACCCCGGTGCCGGCAGCCACATTGGTGTTGCCGTAATACACCTGCATATCATTTGATATGGTGTTGAAATTGTAATTCACCGTGAGCAGGCCGGCCGTGATTTTCCCCAGATTAAGGACCTGATCATTCTCATTGGTGCCGCCGCTGGCACTAAAGTAGAACGCAGGAGCCGCCGCCATGGCATAAACAGGGCCGGAAAGCAGACTGCCCGTATTGAAAGTCGTGTCCAAGGATCCATCGGTGTTCAACCTAGCCACATACGGACATCGGATGCTGTTGTAGGTGGTAAAATCACCAGCAATCATCACCTGGCCGTTTGACAATGGAAGAACGCTCCAAACCGTGCCATTTGCGCCCGCACCGGGAGAGAAGGTTGTGTCCAGCGAGCCGTCAGAGTTGAGGCGGGCGATGGAATTGCGCTGAACGCCGTTGTAGGAGGCAAATTTCCCGCCGATGACAACCTGATTATTGACCGTCAAAGCGACCGACCGGATAAACTCGCCGCCCGGAACCACATTGACGCCAGTGCCGGAACTGAATGTAGTATCAAGCGAACCATCCAATTTCAAGCGGGCCAGACCGTTGACGGTATAAGTATTGTTACCATCAGCATAGGTGACAAAAGCACCGCCGATGATCGTCTCATTATTGGTGGTAACCGCCAAGCCATAGATTTCGCTGGTGCTTTCCGTGCCGGGATTTCCCACCGACGAACCAATCGTTGCCGTCGGCACGGCCAAGTCCGAACCATAATCCGGATTCCACAACTCATCCACCGAGCCGGCCGGCGGGCTCAAGTCGTCGAACAGAATGGTGACATCGCATTCGTCAACCATGCCGACCTGATACGGATTTTTATCCGAATCCTCGGCATAAATATCTATATGAATGTCCTTGTTGAACTCCGTCAAATTGTTGTCGGTGACGTTGAAAGAAATCGGCTGCGAAATAAATTTCTTGGCGGCAAAAGTGAGGGTGCCCGGGTCGGCAGCCGTGGGATTATAGTCAATGACCGCAGTATCACGAACGTCGCCCGGAGTTGTTGGAGTGGCGTAATCCGAACCGGGCTGCAACGGGAAATAAATGTTGTCACTGTTGTCGCCCGTATTATCAAGCGCGTAGTTATCGAAACGATAGAACACCGTCTGGGCGGCGAGATTCGTGCCCGTCCGGTTGACATAAACAGTCACCGGGGTTCCATGCCAATAGGCGGACTGGACGTCGCGTGGAACGCGGTAATTGGCCTTCGAGAAGTTGAAGATGGCGTTGGTGGGCACCAAACTGTAAACGATGTTGGTTGAAACAATTGTATTCGTTGTTCCGGGAATCGTGTTAGTGGCCACCACCCTGGACTGGCTTGCGCCCCTGGGATCGATGTCACAATCCAGAATCCGGCACAAAGCCTGACCGTAAACGGGATCCACGCGCGGGGCTGACACATCGGCCGATTCCGACGGATCACGACGGGGATTGGACAATGCGATGGTGAAATCCCGGTTCGGTTCATACGACAGACCCGTTGTGTCCAACTCCCCAAATGGGGCGACGTGAGGCAAGATTTCGACGTAAATGGTCTTGCTCATCTCGTAATCATCGAAAACCAGCGTACCGGTGACAGGAATATAATCCACATCGGCCACAGCCGGAAGATCGCCATTGGTGAGAACGTTTACATTCCCGTCCACGGTCGTATAATCCACCGCCACCCTGCCCGTTGAACCGGCCACGCGCGTGACAGTGACCAGCATCCCCGGCACATCATAATCATAGTAGCTGTGGTATGTGGACTCAAATTGATTGGCATTAAAAGGCCCCTCAATATAACTCGCCGATTCCGTTTCAGTTTCAGCGCATTGATACAGCAGAAGGGGATTTCCGTTGGTGCTGAACAGCCCGGTCTCGTCAATATTTTCCGTGGCGAAACGGAACACGCCGGACGGATGATAAGCCCAGTTCAAGGAAATAGGCCCGACGCCATTTGTCGTGTAGAGGATGTATGGCGGATACGGGACAAAGGTGTAACCGAAACTGGCCTTTGTATCCGCAACAAAATAATAGGAAGTTCCGGCCCTGGCATTGAAGCGTAATCCACTCGGTCCACCATAGGGCTGAAAATAGTATTCCTCAATGTTTTCAAACGGCAATGTAAACAAAAGCAAATTAGTACTGTTAAGGGCATTGGTGTTGTAAATATTCTGGTGTGTATAATTTTCCTGCATCTCGCTTAAATTGCCAAACGTCTGCGGGTAAAGGTCGTCGTTGGCGGCCACCTGATTGAGGCCGGACAAGTTGTTGCCGGTGAAAACGGCCAAAACGGTGTCGAGCTTCGTGCCGTTGGTGGCGTAGCTGCCAATGGTGTCCAATTCCACCTCGCCATCGGACGGGGCAGTCCACTGGAACCAAACCGGTGCGTTGGGAGCAAAGCCGGCGATGTTCGGATCGCCGGGTTCCGCCGCGCCGCCGGTGTTATCAATGTTTGTCGCACCCCAATCTCCGGAAAGGACAACCGGACTGAAGAAGCTCAAGCCATAGGCGCTGTTGGTTTCAACAATGAAAACGGCCGCCGTACTGGGAGGCAGGAGCACGCCGGGTGCCGTCGGACTGCTCAAGCTCACCGTGAACGACCGGTTGCTCTCCACCAGGTTGTTGGGAATGATCGGCACGGCGAAATAATTGGTGACCAATCCGTTGGTGAACATCAGCGTGCCGCTGGTCGTCTTAAAATCCGTCCCCGCCACGGCCGAACCGGGAGCGGTTGAATACTGCACGGACACGGGCTCGACATTTGTATTGGAACAAACGACCGCGATGATGGCGTTGCCGGAATTTTTGAACACGGTCAGGTTGGAACTTACCAGACTCAATCCAGCATTGGCATCCTGGTCCACAACCGTGGCAACAGAGGGGGAAGTGAGCTGGCCTCCGACGGGGTTATTGGACAAGCCGACCATGAACGTCAAATTACCGGTCACAAGCGGGTCGTAGATCAAGGGGATGGCGATGGTCTGAAGCGACTGGCCGTTGGTAAATGTAATGGTGCCGGCGGACGCGACATAATTTGTGCCGGCCACCGCCGTGCCGTTGGTCGTATAGTAACCGACCGTGGTGATGCCGTTGGTGCCGTTGAGCCGCAGGACATTCAACAACGCGGAAGACGATCCAAAACCATAGGGCTCGGTGGCGGTATATGTCGTGGCGTCAAAGGCGATGCCGATGTTGGTGTTCAAGATGGCGAGGGTTGCGGTGGCGGGCACCGCGAGCGCCGCGCCGCCCGTTGGATTGGAAAGAAACACGGAGAGACTTTCAGTCCCCTCCGCCGTAGCCGTGTTGAGAACCTGCACCGCAAAGGTCTTGACCGTCTCACCTTCGCCAAAAGACAAGATGCCGTTTGTGGCGACATATTTTACGCCGGCCACCGCCGTGCCATCCAGCGTGCTGAAGCCGACGGTGACTGTGCCAGCGGAACCGTTCGTGCGGACGACCGTTATGATGGCGTTTGTATAGCCCGCGCCACCACCCTCTGTGACCGCATAATTTGCCGACGAGAAGGCCAACTGACCGGGCGCGTTGGCGGTGTCAATGATGGTCAGCACCGCATTCGAGGGGGCATATAAAAGCGAACCGGTTGGACCGGTAAGACTCATATCCACCGTCTGATTACCCTCCGGCACGCCATTATTGACGATCGGTACCGTAACCGCGACGTTTGAAACGCCCGGATTGAATATGACGGTCTGACTGACGGGATAATAATCCGTGCCCACCTGGGCCGATCCACCGGCAACCGTGCTGAAATTGACAATGGACGTTCCAAAGGTGCTTCCCAGCCGGACGATGTTGATGGTCGCCGCGCCATTGACAGCGTTCTTTGGAACCGTGTAGGTAGCCGAGGAGAAATTGACCTCACTGTCGTCATTGATGATGGTGAGGACGGCCGTGGGCTGATTGCCAAATTGCGCCGGAGGCAGCGGATTAACGGCCAGATTCACGGTCAGGTTGGTTGTGATGACCATATCGTCAATGAGAGAAACGGTGATAGTGCGAATGACCTCGCCCTCCGGGAAATCCAGATTATTTGTTACCGCACGATAATTGGTACCGGCCATCGCAGAGCCGTCGCTGGTATAGGCAGGCACAAAGACATCGCCCGACCCGTCCGAATTGGTCCCGCTGGTGCCGCCGGTGCGGATGACGGTGATGACAATATTGGTGCTGTTCTCATCGGCCTGATAATTTGCCGATGAAAATTCAAATGCTCCGGAACCGCCGATTGAACCGCCATAAATCCGGACCAGATAGTTTTGCGTCTGACTGTCATACTGGGTGAAGCCGCCGCCGAGGATGATTTTTTCATCAGGAACATTCGTCGGATAACCTGAAATCACGTCCTCCTGGACTGCTATGGCTGCGACGAAATTGTTGGCACCCGCGCCGAAATTAATGGTGGGATCCACCGTGCCGTCGGGATTCAGGCGGGTGATGGCGTTGCGCGTAACGCCATTGCAGGTGGTGAATTCGCCGCCCACAACTATCCGGCTGTCCGTCTGCAACGCGATGCTAAACACGCCGTTGTTCGCGCCGATCCCGGGATGGAAAGAAGCGTCCACGGAACCATTCGCATTCAACCGGGCGATGTAATTCAGGGAGCTGCCGTTGACAGCGGTGAAAAAGCCGCCGATGAGAATCTCGCCGTTCAACTGCAAAGTGATCGCACGGACGGAGCCATTCGCACCAGCGCCGGGATTAAAAGTCGCGTCAACCGAGCCGTCCGTGTTCAATCGGGCGATGTGGTTCATGTTGGTGTTGCCATTGACGGCGGTGAAATCGCCGCCGATGACAACCTTGCCGTCCGGCTGGACCGCCATGGCATAGACCGCGGCGTTGGCACCCAGGCCGGGATTGAAAGCCGTGTCCAGAGTGCCGTCGCTGTTGAGGCGGGCAATGCTGTTGATGGGCGTGCCGCCAATCGTCGCAAAAGCGCCGCCGATATAAATCTCGGTCTGAGCGGCAGCGTCATTTGTCGTTGAGGCGATTGCATAAACCGGATTATCCGCCCCGGAGCCGGGGTTAAACAAACTGTCGAGCGATCCGTCGGGGTTCAGACGGGCAAAATAATTCATGGCCACACTATTGAAGTTGGTGAAGAGGCCGCCGACCAGAATGCGTCCATCCGCCTGCACGGCGAGAGCGCGGACAGAGGCGCTGGCTCCGTATGCGGACGAGGGCTGGGAGAATGTTGAATCCAGCGTTCCATCCGAATTGAGGCGGGCGATGCGCTGCCGCGGCACACCATCTGCAAACGTAAAGTCGCCGCCTACCAGCAACTGATTGTTGGGCTGGAGCGCCAGGGCATAGGCGGTGTTGTTGAGTCCCAACGTATTGTAGGTGACATCCGGAGAACCCGGCGTTTCGTTGACTGATTCGGTGTCAATGATATTGAGGATTGCGTTGGTTATGGAGCCGAGCGCACCCGAAGGCGCGGCACCGCTCAAGGACACCGTTAGGAATTTCAAGCCGTCGTTCGTGCCATTGTCGATGATGGGCACCGCAAAGAACTTGCCCGTCTCGCCATTGGTGAAGGTCAGCGTGCCGTTGGTGGCATAATAGTTAGAACCGGCCAAGGCCGTGCCATTGGCCGTGGCAAAATTGACAGTGACAGTCTGGGCGATGCCGCCGACACGCATGACCGGGATGAGGGCGAAACCGCCGTATTTCTTGACGGAATAAACCGGTGACGTGAACTGGACGGTGCCGGGAGAGTCAACATTATCTATGAAAAGGGTGGCGTTGGTGTATTGGCTCAAGCTCAGGACATTCGCATTGAACTTATTGAGGGCAACGGGGTTTGCCAGCTGCAAAAAGACCGTGAGATTTGTGGTGACAACGCCGTCATCCAAAACCGGAATGGAAATAGTCCTGGAGGTCGCATCACCATCATTCCAAGAGAGCGCGTTCGTTGAAACAGGATAGTTGGTTGGAGCGATATCATAATTCACGCCATTGGTGGCCGAGCCGTTCCTTATTATCACGTTGACAGTCATCTTGCCGGAGCTGCCGCCGAGGCGGTTGACCGTTACAAGCGCGACACCGGAATTTTCGCTGACGCTGTAGGTCGGGGAAGTGAAGCCGAGGTGACCGGGTGTATAGTTGTGGTTGATGATTGTCAGCACCGCATTGGTCACCCCCAGCGCAGCGCCGCCAGTCGCATTGTACAGGCGGATGTTCACAGTCTTGTCTGGTGCGGTGGAAGACTGGCTGATGACCGGAACAGTGAAGCTGTTGCTGACGATGCCCTGGCCGAATGTAAGCGTGTTGGTCACCCCGATGTAATCCAGCCCCGGACCGTTGGTGGCCGTGCCGTTGCTGGTGGCGTAAGTCACCTGCACCACCCCGTCGCTGCCGCCGGAACGCGTGACGGTGATTGTGGCGGTGCCGCCATTGTCCGTCACAGAGAACGTGGGCGAACTGAAACCCAGGACACCCGGAGTGATGTTGTCGTCAATGATTGTGAACTGCGCCGTCGACTGCGTGCCCAGAGCCGCTCCAAGCGGGATTTGCTCGCCACCTAGGAAAAAGCCAGGACTATTGGCCGTGGGAAAACTTGAGGGGTTGGACAATGCAAAATTGGCATTCAAATTTCCAGTGATGTTGGCGTCGTTGGTGATGCCCACATAAACAGCAGCCGTCCCTGTATTAAGAGGAATTGTCGAATAATTTGGTCCATAAACACCATAATCATAGGTCCACCACTGAATATTCGCCCAAGTGGTTGTCCAATAGGGCGTCGTATACGCCGTGCTCAAAGTAAAATTATTTCCGCCGGCGATTCCCGGCCCCGGGGCGGCGGTGTTGGTGGAGAATGTGACGGAAACAATGCCAAGATTGTTGGTAACCCCGGGATTGAGGCTGTTGATGCTGGAGCGCAGGAGCGAGACGTAAAGACCGTTTCCACCGATGTCCTTGTCCGCCGTGTAGCTGCCATATGCCAATTCCATGTTTCCCGGCCCGGGGGTGTAGCCGCCAATCAGCCGTGCCACATTGCTGCGTGGACGGGTGTCATCGCGGGTGGAACCGCCGCCTACATAAGAAAACCCGCCACCGATGATCACATTGCCCCCGGCTTCCTGGGCGATGGCATAGACAAAATTACGATCATTTGTCGTCGGGTAAAGCAGCGGATTCACAGCGCTGGCGTTAAAATAGTGGTTCGGCACCCCGGCAAACTGGTTGTAAGCCGTATCCATAAAGCTGGTGTCCACGGTTCCATCCGTATACAAACGCGCAACCCCGACCCGCCGGGTCTGGTTGAAGGTGGTAAAATCACCGCCGACGAGAATCTCGCTGTTGGTTTGCAAGGTGATGTTATAAACGGTGTCCGAAAAGCCCGTGAGCGGATTTAAAGTGCCGGTGCCCGGGGTGAACGTGAGATCCACGGTGCCGTCCGTGTTCAGGCGCCCGATGCCGTTATAGCTGTTCAAATCGAGATAAGAGAAAGCGCCGCCAACCAATATCTGCCCGTTGGGCTGGACCGCGACGGCATAAACCGGATCCGTAGCGCCGGTTCCGGAATCATAGGTTCCGATGCCGGGACTGAAGGTGGTGTCCAGAGAACCATCCACATTCAAGCGAGCCACGCCGCCGCTGGTGACACCCGAGACCTTGTCGAAACTGCCGCCGATAATAATGCGGCCCAACGGGTCCACCGCGACCGCGTTCACGACCCCATCCGGACCGATGCCGGGATTGAAAGTGGTGTCCACTGAGCCGTCGGAATTCAACCGGGCAACGCCGTTGAGAAGGGTGCCGTTGACCGATGTGAACGCTCCGCCGATGACAACCTGGACATTGGTTATGGAAAGAATGCCGGGGATCAACACCTGGACATTGGTTTCCAGCGCAACCGACCAGACCGTGCCATTCGCACCCAGGCCGGGGGCAAAGGTGGTGTCCAGCGAACCGTCGCTGTTCAG
>PKZR01000217.1 GCA_003133815.1 Limisphaerales bacterium
AGACAATTTCGAGGGCGATTGAAATGGCGAAAGAGACGTGGGTTGACATCATTTCATTCTGGCCGACGCACAATCCATTTTACGGAATGTCATGGCGCTATCATCTTGGCTTGATGAATAAAATCGGTGAGAAAACTTGGAAAGGGCGTGAAGTATTTTTACGAGTGAAGCAAGGCGAGGCGAAATGAGCGAACCGGCGGAAATCAGCTTTGTGATTCCCTGCCACAACGAGGCGGCGAATTTGAAACCCCTTGTCGCGGCTATCGCCGCAGCGATTGAGCCGCAAAAAAAAACTTACGAAATCATCATCACCGACGATTGCAGCACAGATAATTCATGGGCGATTTTGAAGGAACTAACCACATCTGATTTAAAAATAAGAGCGCAGAAATTTGCCTTCAATTGCGGGCAGTCCGCCGCGCTTTGGGCGGGGATAAAGGCCGCGCGCGGGAAATTCATCGTCACACTCGACGCGGATCTGCAGAACGATCCGCAGGATGCGCCGAAGCTACTGGAATCATTGAAAATTTTTGATTGTGCTTGCGGCACGCGAATTGAGGCGCGCAGCCACGGTGACAATTTCATTCGCATTGCCTCGTCAAGCATCGCGAACTGGGTGCGCAACAGGCTTTCGGGCGAGAACATATCCGACGCGGGCTGCTGCTACCGCGCGTTCAAGCGCGAGTGTGTTTCGGACTTAAAATTTTTCAAGGGGATGCACCGCTTCCTGCCGACGCTGTTCAAAATAGAGGGATTTACAGTCACGGAAATTCCCGTCGGTCACAATCCGCGCGTCGCAGGTGCAAGCCACTATGGAGTTTGGAATCGGCTGTTCGCATCGCTTTACGATTTGTTCGCGGTGCGCTGGATGAAGAAGCGGATGTTCAAATATAAAATAGCGGAGACGCTCAATTAACTTTGTGCGAAACAACGCGGGGAAATCATGCAGCGATTATTCATCATCACGACGAATAGCGTGCTGCTGATACTGTTGATCATCGGCATCCCGGCGGCCACGGGCACGAAGCTGGGCGACTGGCAGGTCTCGTCAGCTCATGCGATGAGGCTGCTGCTGTTTTTTGGATTGGGAACCGCCGCCGCCGGGAATTTGATGGCGGCGTTGTTTATTATCAGTGGGCGAAAGGAAAAAATCCTATGTTTGGAATGGACGGCTGTTTTCGCCGCGCTGCTGCTGGCGCACTGGGCGTTCACGCGGGGATATTTTAACTTCGAATGGTTAAAGCAGATGCTGATTTGGTTGCAGAAGCGCTTTTAAATTTGCCTGATTGCCGCCCGTCGCGCGTTTCAATTCGACTTCACCTTCAAAATCGTGATGGAAAAAGGTGGAAAAGCGCGAGTGAAATCAGCGCTCAACCCATCCACGTTAGATGTGACGGGAATAATTTTAGTTGGTTCCTGAATTGAATTTGTGTCGTCGGGGCTGCTTGCACTCATAACAACGGCTTCCGCAGAAGAATTGACATTGTTCGCACCGGTGATTTTAACATGAATGGATTGAGGCGAGCCGAGGCGGTTGACGATTTTCAGGAAGATGGTTCCGCTCTGGCTATCGCGCGTGGCGTCGAAGAAAAGCGACGGCACTTGTCGCCCGGAACGAGTTGTATAAGTGGGGACATTCAGCGAATCCGTCGCCAGCACATGCTCTCCGTGGTTTGAGCTGAACATGGCTTGCGCGTAATAGGATGGAGAGCCGTAGCTGGTCAGCGCGTCGTAGCCAAGAAGGTCCGAGCGCCATTGCATGGAGCCGCCTTTGGCGAGGTCGCTGACGTTCACGAAGAGCGGTGCGTAACTTGAAAGAAGAACGAGGTCTGAATTGCGTTCCATGCAGCACATCCACGCGGCATCACCGAGCGCGCCCGCCATGTTTGGCGTGGGAGAGCCGACACGGGTGGCCCATTCGCCTACGAAAACTTTTGGGCCGGTGCGCGGACGGTTGTCATACAAATGCGACTGCGCCTCCATCTGTTCCTCAGTTTTGTAGAAATGCTCGTCAACCAAGTCTGGAGTGCGGCTGTGTACACGCAGGGACTCAGGATGATCGTTGCCCACCGTGGAGATGATTTGCAATTGCGGATATTTTGCCTTAATGGCGTCATAAAATTGCGCGAACCGGCCGTTGTAACTGCCGGACTTGTCAAAAAAATCTTCGTTGCCTATCTCGACGTAGCTCAGGGTAAATGGAGTTGGATGACCGTCCTGGATGCGTTGTGCACCCCATTTTGTGCTGGCATCACCAGTCACATATTCAATTTCATCAAGCGCATCTTGTACATAAGGCTGCAAATCCGCGCCCGGCTGGATCACTTTCGGATTTTTGGAATAACCGGCGTAGAGCGCAAGCACCGGCTGCATGTTCAAGTCCTCGCACCATTCCAAGAATTCGAGAAGGCCGAAACCGTCGGTAGTCCAATAACCCCAGGCGTCGTTCATGTGGCCGGGACGTTGAGAAATGTCGCCGATGGTTTTTTTCCAGTCGAAGCGATGATCAAGCTGGTGGCCTTCGAGAAAATCGCCTCCGGGAAAACGCAAAAATGACGGGTGCATCCCCGCCATCAATTCCATCAAATCAGGACGCGTGCCGTTTGGACGGTTTTTATAGGTTGGAGGAAACAGAGAAACCTGCTGAAACCAGATTGTGCCCGGTGCGTCCGCCGTGATGACAAAGAGATTGTCCTTCGACGGTGCGACATCTTTCGTAAACAACGAGAATTCAAATTTTTTCCATTCACCGGAGAGACCGGAAATTTCCGCGCTAGAGTAAACCGTTTTACCATCGACGCTCTGAAGCTTAACAGTGAGCGCGCCAGAAAATCTTCCAACCGATTTCGCGTAAAAGGAAACGCAATATTTCGAATTCGGGTGAACCGGTATTCCCCAGAAACCGGCGTTCATAAAGCCAGCAGGAGAATCTTTAGACGCAAGCGACGCGTCCAGTTTTAGACTGACATTCAGCGCGTCGTTTAAAGGCGTGGAGGCGTCCACGGAAATGGCTCCGTTGCCGACGGCGCTCCAATAGACTGCATTTGTCGGGTTGGCTTTGAACGTGCGGTTGCGGATGAGTTCGGCATAAAGGCCGCCTTCCAGCGCGAAATTAATATCTTCGGTCATCAATCCGTAAAGCGTCGGGCTGACTTCAGCGACGACCTGATCAGCCTTGATTTGCAAAACAGGAATCACCGCAGGCGCTTCAGAAACGGAGTTGGTAGAATCAGAATTAGTTGGTTGAGCGCGCAAAAAGTTGGTGGCCGTGGTTAGCAGAAGAAAATAAAAGCCGAGCAGAAAAATAATTTTGTTACAGAAAGAGAATTTGGATTTCATAGGTAAAAAGTGAACTTAAAGCGGCCCAAAGGCCAATACAAGCCTCGAAATTTCAAGCTCCAGGATTTTGTCCTGAAAAACCTCAATCCGCATTGTTGCTGACTACGAAGACAACAATTTAGCGGTACATCTTAGTTCGTTTTCAACTGCAAGACCGTGATGGAATAAGGTGGAAAAGCGCGAGTGAAATCAGCGCCCAACCCATCCACATTAGAAGTGACGGGTACAATTTTAGTCGGTTCCTGGATTGAATTTGTGTCGTCGGGGCTGCTTGCGCTCATAATGGCGGCTTCCGCAGAAGAATCGACATTGTTCGCACCGGTGATTTTAACATGAACGGATTGGGGCGAGCCGAGGCGGTTGACGATTTTCAGGAATATGGTTCCGTTCTGACTGTCGCGCGTGGCATCAAAGTAAAGCGAAGGCACTTGTCGCGGAGCCGAGGCACCATTGCGTCCACGTGGTGGCTGCCATGTGTAGGTCGGGACGTCCTGCGAGTCGGTCGCCAGCACAACGTCTCCGTGATGTGCGCTGAACATGACTTGCGCGTAATAGGATGGAGAGCCGTAGCTGGTCAGCGCGTCGTAGCCGATGAGGTCGCTGGGCCATTGCATGGAGCGCGTGCTGCGGGGCGTGCTCGTCAGATCGCTTACGTTCACAAAGAGCGGGGCATACGATTCCATAAGCACGAGGTCTGAATTGCGTTCCATGCAGCACATCCACGCGGCATCGCCGAGCGCGCCCGCCATGTTTGGCGTGGGTGAGCCGACACGGGTGGCCCATTCGCCGACGAAAACTTTCGGGCCGGTGCGCGGGCGATCGTCATAAATGTGCGACTGCGATTCCATTTGCTCCTGCGAACGATAATAATGTTCGTCGACCAAATCCGGCGTGCGGCTATGCACACGGAGAGATTCGGGGTGGTCATTACCCACCGTTGAGATGATTTGGAGTTGCGGATATTTGGCCTTGATGGCGTCGTAAAATTGTGAGAATCGCGCGTCGTATGTGTTGGAACGGTCAAACCAGTCTTCGTTGCCGACCTCGACGTAATGCAACGGGAACGGCGCGGGATGACCATCCTGTGCACGAATGGCGCCCCAAGTCGTGCTGGTGTCGCCGGTGATGTATTCGATTTCGTCAAGCGCATCTTGGACGTAAGGTTTCAGGTCATCGCCAGGCGCGACACGTTGCTGGCGCAGCGAGTAACCCGCATAAACGGCAAGCAACGGCTCCATGTGCAGATCTTCGCACCAGTTGAGATATTCCATCAGGCCGAAACCATCCGTGGACCAGTAATCCCACGGGCTGCGGTGTCCGGGCCGCTGCGACGTCTCACCGATGGTTTTCTTCCAGTCGAAACGCTCGTTTATTAAATCGCCCTCCAGATAATTTCCACCGGGCAGACGCAAAAATTTCGGGTTCATGGCGGCGAGCAATTGCATGATGTCGGGACGATTTCCATTTGCACGGTTATTAAAAGTCGGTGGAAACAATGAGACTTGCTGAAACCAGACGGAACCGGGCCTGCCCCACAGCTTGGCCCACCAAGTTTTGGGTTTGGTTGTCGTGATGATCAACTGGTTGTCTTTGGACGGTGAAACATCTCCGGTCGTCAGGGTCACTTCATATTTATCCCAACTTGAAGAAATCTTTGGAACCTCCGCGCTCGCAAAAATAGTTCCGCCGTTTGTGCTTACGATGGCAACCGTGAGAGGGCCGTTGAAGTGTCCGCCTTTGGCATAAAAAGACGCGTGGTAGGCTGTATTCGGCTTGACCGGAATTCCCCAATAGCCGCCGTTTGCAATTCCAACCGGCGAACTTTCAGAAGCGTAGCTTGTATCCAGTTTCAAACTCACGTTTAAAGCCGCATTCAGCGGCTGATTTTTGTCTACCGAAATCGTTGCATTTCCGACGGTGTTCCAAAAAATCGCGTTCGTCGAATTCGCTTTGAATGAACGGTTGCGAATAAGTTCGCCGTAAATTCCTCCTTCGTAGGAAAAATTAATTTCCTCGGTCATCAAACCGTATAGAATCGGACTGACCTTCGCGGCGATTTGATCGGCCTTGATTTGCAAAACAGGAATTGCTGGCGCTCCAGAAATGGAATTGGTGCCTTCCGAATTCGTGGTCTGCGCGCGCAAAAAATTCGTGGCTGTGGCTGCCAGAAGAAAAAAAGTGCAGAGTGGCAAAATAGTTTTGTTCCTGAAAGAGTTGTTTGAGTTCATAGACGGAAGTTCAACTTAATGCTGGGTAAGGGCCATTTCAAGCTTGGAAATTTTGACAATGCAGGGATTGCGCCAGAAAAACCTCATTGCGCTTTACAGCCGCTCGCCCATAAATTCGATCCATGCTTTCGAGAATTTGTTCCGCCGCGCTCAATGGCATCGATGCGTATCCCATCGAAGTCGAGGTCAATGCCGGTTACGGCGATACTCTCGTCGTCATCGTCGGCCTGCCCGACGCGGCCGTGAAGGAATCGCGCGACCGTGTCTCGACTGCGCTCACCAACTCCGGCTACAAATTTCCGATGGGCCGCACCACCATCAACCTCGCGCCAGCCGATGTGAAAAAAGAGGGGCCGAGCTTTGATTTGCCCATCGCAATCGGAATGCTGGCAGCAAGTGAACAAATCGAAACGGACCAACTGGATAATTTTGTAATCACCGGCGAACTCGCGCTGACCGGCGCAGTCCGTCCTGGCAAGGGAATTTTGCCGATGGCATTGCATGCAAAAGCGGACGGCAAAACAGGAATGCTGGTTCCGGAGGAAAATGCGGCGGAAGCTGCGGTCGTTTCCGGCTTGCAGGTAATTCCCGTTCAGAATTTGCGCGAAGCCGCACAATTCCTCGAGGGCGAAATTAAAATAGCGCCAGCGAAAGTGGACATCGCAAAACTTTTCGAGTACGAAAACGATGACGACTGCGATTTTGCCGAGGTCAAAGGCCAGGAAAACGTCAAACGCGCGCTCGAAATCGCCGCCGCAGGCGGACACAACGTCCTGCTCATCGGGCCGCCGGGAACAGGCAAATCCATGCTCGCAAAACGGCTCGCGACAATTTTGCCGCCGCTCACTTTGGATGAAGCTCTTGAAACCACAAAAATTCACAGCATCGTCGGCTTGCTGAAATCCGGCCAGGCGCTCGTCACGCAGCGCCCGTTTCGATCGCCGCATCACACGGCAAGCGACGCCGGACTTTTGGGCGGCAACATCAATCCGACGCCCGGAGAAATTTCTCTCGCGCACCACGGCGTTTTGTTTCTGGACGAACTGCCCGAGTTTAAACGCAGCGTCCTGGAAACGATGCGCCAGCCGCTCGAAGAAGGCGTTGTTACAATATCACGGGCGGCGGGCACGATGACCTTCCCATCGCAATTCATGCTCGTGGCAGCGATGAACCCCACTCCAGATGGAAAAATGCCGGGAGAATCAAGAAGCTCCCCGCGCGAAATTCAAAATTATCTCGGCCGGATTTCAGGACCGCTGCTTGACCGAGTGGATTTGCACGTCGAAGTGCCGCAGGTGAAGTTCCGGGAAATTTCAGGCGACAAAACCGGCGAGGCTTCCGCACAAATTCGCTTGCGTGTCATGGCCGCGCGCCAGCGCCAGCAAAAGCGGTTTGCGCACAAACCAAAGATCACTTGCAACGCGCGCCTCGGCCCAAGAGAGCTGAAAGTATTCTGCGCGCTTGACGATTTGACAAAGGAACTGCTCAAAAATGCGATGGCAGAATTGAATTTTAGCGCACGCGCCTACGACCGGATATTAAAGGTGGCGCGGACGATTGCGGACCTAGCCGGTTCGGAAAACATCCAAAGCGAACATGTTTCAGAGGCGGTTCAATATCGTTCGCTCGACCGGCAATTATGGACTTAAATCAAGGAGCTCGGTCTCGCAGTTCGAATACAAATAGTGAACAATTTGCCGGAAGAAATGTCATAAGAAATGTCATATTTGAAAAGAAAAATTATTGCGCAAAAATCGAAAAGTTGAAAAATTATTTCACGGATAAAATGTGACTGGACACAGACTGCATATAGTTCCAACCGTCGGTTTATTAATTTTGGCGGTATTGTTGGCAACGGGCGCGCGCGGGGCAAGTTTCACCGCGACGCTCGATCGCGACACCATTGCGCTTGGCGAGCAGGCGACCCTGACGTTGAGATTCGACGGTGATGCGCCACCAAACCCACCGCAGCTTGCGGAAATACCAGGACTGAAATCCGGCTATGTTGGAAATCAGTCCATGAATCTCAACATCAATGGCGTTGCAAGTTCGATTGTCACTTATACCTACGTGGTGACGCCGGCAAAAAGCGGAGAATTTACGATTCCGATTGTGGCTTCCGACGCGAACGGCAATTCAATTTCCGCAACACCGCTCAAACTGACGGTGACCACCGTAAGCGCCCCAACAGCTGCAGCCGTCAATTCGGGAAACGAAGCCGCATTTCTAAAGCTGACCTTTCCGAAGCCAAAAATTTATGTCGGAGAATCTGTCGTGGCCCAACTTGACATTTATCTCCGAGACGATGTGCAAAATTTTGGAAACTTCCAGTTGACCAGCTCGGCCGCCGACGGTTTTACGCCCGGTAAAATTGTAGAATTACAGAACCAACGCCGCCGCCTGCAGGTCGGCAACCGCATTTATACAATCATTCCGCTTGCTGTGCCGCTCACCGCCGTCAGAACCGGCGCGCTCACGGTTGGCCCGTTTACTGCCAGCATGGTCATTGTGCTTCCGTCACAAAACGAGGGCGGTGACCCGTTCATCCGGCAATTCTTCAATCAAGGCGAGCAAAAGTCGATTTCGCTCGCAACGGATGTTGCGGATGTCGAATCGCTGTTGCTTCCGGATCAAAACAAGCCCGCGTATTTCAGTGGCGCAATTGGCAATTTCACCATGACCGCCAGCGTCGGCCCGACGAACATGACTGTCGGCGACCCAGTGACTGTCCGCGTGCAGATTTCCGGGCACGGCGCGATGGATGCCATTCAATTGCCAGACCAATCGTCACTGCAGAATTTCAAGATTTTCCCGCCGACCACAAAAACTGAAATCACCGACCAGCTTGGACTCGAGGGGAAAAAATCATTTGAAGAAATTGTAACACCGCAAAATGCCGACGTGCATGAATGGCCGCAATTTTCCTTTTCGTTTTTCAATCCCGACGACGGAAAATATCACACGCTCACGGAAGCCGCCGTGCCGCTCACCGTGAAAGCCGCCGGCACTTCGCCGATGCCGCCGATTGCGGCAACCAAAAATTCCGCGCCGGAAAACCAGTCGCCTCAAGACATTCTGCCAATCAAGGAAAACCTTGGAACGCTCTCGCAAACCAAAATTCCGCTCGTCGCCCAGCCGGCCTTTCTCGCCGCGCAAGCCCTGCCGGTGCTGGCGTTCCTTGCCGTGTTCATCTGGCGCAAACGCACGGACAGCCTTGCAAACAATCCGCGCCTCCGCCGCCAGCGCGCCGTGGCCGCGCTGGTCACCAGTGGCCTGGACGACTTGAAAAGATACGCGGCGGCGAACCAGCCGGATGAATTTTTTGCGACGCTGTTTCGGCTTTTGCAGGAGCAACTGGGCGAACGGCTGGATTGCCCCGCCTCGGCCATCACGGAAAACGTGATCGACGAGCACCCCGTTTTGAGCGGTGCAACCATAGAAACCATCGACAGCCTGCGCGAGCTGTTCCAGCTTTGCAATCAGGCGCGTTATGCGCCCGTGCGCGGCACCAGTGAACTGAATTCCGTCGCGGAAAAATTTGAGAAAACCCTGCGTGAACTTCAGGAGGTGAAGGCGTGAAAACAAGTTTAATCATTTTGTTGGCGCTGGTGGTTGCCGGAAATATTTTCGCGGCGGATGTGGCCTCCGACTTTTCCGCCGCGAACGAGCTTTACGCCAAGGGGAAATTTTCTGACGCGGCGGACGCTTACGAAAAAATTCTCCAGTCGGGCGCGCAGTCGCCCGCGCTGCTGTTCAATGCGGGCAACGCGGAATTCAAGGCCGGCCATCTCGGGCTGGCGATCGCCGCGTATCGCCGGGCCTCGCAGTTGTCTCCGCGCGATGACGAGATTCGCGCCAACCTCGCGTTCGTCCGCAACCAGGTGCAGGGCGCAACGTTTCGTGAAAGCCGCTGGCAAGGCTGGTTCGGCGCGCTGACGTTGAACGAGGGCGCGCTGCTGACGGCGGCGTTGTTCTGGATGACGCTGGCGTTGTTCATCGCGCGACAGCTTCGCCCCGTGCTGGTTCCAAAATTGAAAACCACCACCCGGTTGTTTGCCACCCTGACCATTTTTTCCGTATCCGTGCTGGGCTTGCAGGCGGCGAATCATTTTTGGTCGGCCACCGCCGTGGTGGTTTCCACCGGGGCGACCGCCCGCAGCGGGCCGTTTGACGATGCGCAGAGCGCGTTCACCGTCCACGACGGCGCGGAGCTTTCCGTTTTGGACCGGCATGACAACTGGGTTCAAGTCGCCGGCGGCGCGGGCCAGACCGGCTGGCTGACGGTGAAGCAGGTTGAAGTTTTGCCCGGCACATGAGTGGCGGCTGTGAATAATTTGCTTGAACACGGCAACAAACTTTTTGTCAGAATGTCGTCCATCGGAAAAACAAATTAAAACATGAGCACAGGAATAAACGCAATTAACGAAGCGGTGAAGGAAGCCAGCGCTTTCACGCATCCGCTGTTTAACGAACTCGGAAAGGTCATCGTCGGCCAGCAATACCTGACCGAACGATTGGTCATCGGCCTGCTGGCCAACGGCCACGTTCTGCTAGAAGGCGTGCCGGGGCTGGCGAAAACTTTGGCCGTCAAATCCATGGCCGCGTGCATCAGCGTCAAATTCTCACGCCTGCAATTCACGCCGGACATGCTGCCCGCCGACGTCGTTGGCACGCAGATTTACAATCCGCAGTCCGGCGGCTTCAGCACGCGCAAAGGGCCGGTCTTCGCCAACCTCGTCCTCGCCGACGAAATCAACCGCGCGCCGGCCAAGGTGCAGAGTGCGTTGCTGGAGGCGATGCAGGAAAAACAGGTCACCATCGGCGACCAGACCTACAAATTGGAGGAACCCTTTTTGGTTTTGGCGACGCAAAACCCGATTGAGCAGGAAGGCACTTATCCGTTGCCCGAAGCGCAGGTTGACCGCTTCATGCTGAAATTAAAAATCGGTTATCCGACGCGCGCGGAGGAACGGCAGATTCTGGAAACAATGGCGAAAACATCCGGCCAGCCGAGTTGTAGCGCCGTCGTCACGCCGGCTCAAATTCTGAAGGCCCGCGAAATCATCAACGACATTTACGTGGACGACAAGGTGAAGGATTACATCGTGGACCTGGTCTGCGCCACGCGCGACCCGGATCATTACAAGATCGCGGTGAAGGATTTCATCCAACTCGGCGCGTCGCCGCGCGCGACCATCGCGCTGACGCTGGCGGCCAAGGCCTACGCGTTCCTGAAAGGCCGCGGCTACGTCACGCCGCAGGACGTGAAAAGCATCGGCATGGACGTGTTGCGCCACCGTGTGGCCATCACCTACGAGGCCGAGGCCGAGGAAAAGACGAGCGAGATCGTCATCCAGAAAATTTTTGATGAATTGCCCGTGCCATAAGCGAATGAAGAATTTAGAAGGAAGAATGAAGAAACAATCTTGCGCTCTGAATTGTAACTAGCGCGGAAGAGAATTCTTCATTCTGCATTCTTCCTTCATCATATTCCCATGATTCCCCGCGAGATTTTAAAAAAAATCCGGCAGATCGAGCTGCGCACAAACCGCATCGTGACGGAGACGCTCGCGGGCCAGTATCATTCCGTCTTCAAAGGCCAAGGCATGAACTTTGACGAGGTGCGCGAATACCAGCCCGGCGATGACGTGCGCGCCATTGACTGGAATGTCACCGCGCGGATGAATCATCCGTTCATCAAAAAGTTCGTCGAGGAACGCGAACTCACGCTCATGCTCGTCGTGGATGTGAGCGGGTCGGGGCTGTTCGGCTCGCGCGACCAGTCCAAGCGCGAACTCGCCGCCGAGATCGCCTCGGTGCTCGCCTTTTCCGCCATCCGAAACAACGACAAGGTGGGCCTCATTCTTTTCAGCGATGAAGTTGAGAAATTTATTCCGCCGCGCAAGGGCCGCAGCCACGTCCTGCGTGTAATCCGCGAGGTGCTGTTCTTCGAGCCGATGCGGCGCGGAACGGATTTGAAAACCGCCTTGGATTTTTTGATGCGCGTTCAGTCGCACAAAGCCATTGCAGTAATAATTTCCGACTTTCTGAGTTCAAAAAGCAGCGGCGCGTTGCCGAAGGAATTGCAAACGTCACTGCGCATGGCCAATCGCAAGCACGACGTCGTGTCCGTGCAAATCACGGATCGTCACGAACTGGAACTGCCGAAACTGGGCCGGTTGATTTTGGAAGACGCCGAGACCGGCGAAATCCTGGAACTTAACACGGCCAGCGCCGGCAGTCGCGCTGCCTTTGCGTTGCGACAGGAAAAAATGCGCGGCGAAATCGCAAAACAATTTCGCTCAGCCGGAATTGATTCGATTCAACTGCGCACGGACGAGGCGTATTCTGCGGCGCTCGGCAGATTTTTTGAAACGCGTGAAAAACGGAGGTTGCGAGGATGACAAACGCCGCAGCACAAATTAACGACATCCGCGACATCAAGCCGCCGATTGAGATTCACAGTGGCTGGGAATGGCTGTGGTGGACACTCGGCGCGCTGGCGTTGTTTGTGATCGCCTCGCTCGTCTGGCGGCACATCCACAAACGCATGACGCAGGTTTCCATCGTGCCGCCGGTGCCGGCGCACGTCCGCGCGAAGCAAAAGCTGGAGGCAGCGCTCGCGCTGATTTCGCAGCCGAAGGAATTTTGCGTTCTCGTCTCCGACACGATCCGTTTTTACCTCGAAGAACGCTTCCAATTTCGCGCGCCGGAGCGGACGACGGAGGAATTCTTGCGCGAACTCGGTGGAACGGATCTGCTCGCGCCGGAACAGAAAGAATCGCTCGGCAATTTTCTGGAAAGTTGCGACCTCGTGAAATTTGCGAAATACGAACCGGGTGAAAAAGAATTGCGCGAGCTGCACGGCTCGGCGGTGAAATTGGTCGAGGAAACCGAGCCGAGGGAAAATTCAAACCCTGAACCGCAAGCACAGAACGCTGAAGTCAAATGACGTTTGCCCATCCATATTTGCTGCTTCTGCTGCTGCTTTTGCCATTGCTCGCGTGGATGAAAGGCAGGCGTGGTTCACCGCCGGCGTTTTTATATTCGTCGGTGAAACTGGTGGAAGGCCTGACGAAAGCGCGGCGTTCGCGAGCGGGAAGTTTTCTCGCTGCGCTGCGCTGGCTCACGCTCGCCATTTTTATTTTCGCGTTGGCGCAGCCGCGCCTGTCGAAAAGCACGACGGAGGTGAAAGCCAGCGGCATTGACATCGTATGCGCGCTGGATTTGTCAGGCAGCATGACCACCGGCGATTACATCGTGAACGGCCAGCAGGTCAGCCGCATAGACATGGCCAGACCGGTGTTGAAGCAGTTTATCGAAGGCCGGCCCAATGACCGCATCGGGCTTGTCGTTTTTGCGGCGGAGGCGTTTATCGCAGCGCCGATGACGCTCGACCACGATTATTTGCTCGAAACCGTTGACCGCATCGGCATCGGCACGATCAACTCGGATGCGACGGCGATCGGCGACGGCATCACGACGGCGTTGAACCGGCTGCGCGAATTGAAATCCAAAAGCCGGATCATCGTCCTGATGACCGATGGCGCGAACAATTCCGGCAAGATAGATCCCATCACGGCGACACACGCGGCTCAGGCGCTCGGCGTGAAGATTTACACCATCGGCCTGGGCAACCGTGAGATCGTCCAGCAGATGGGTCTGCCGCAGGGATTCTTGCCAGACGAGGACACGTTGCAGCAAATCTCGGACATGACAGGCGGCAGATATTATCGCGCGGACAACGCGGAGAAGTTTCAGAAAATTTATGCGGAAATTGACAAGCTTGAAAAGACCGAGGCGGTCATCAACAAATACACCGAATACCGGGAGTTGTTCGCGTGGTTCATCGCCGGAGGGCTGGCGCTGCTGTTGATTGAAATAATATTGGGGCAAACTATTTTTCGGAGGCTGCCATGAGATTCGAGCATCCAAACTTACTCTGGCTGTTGCTGATTTTGCCGCTGGCGCTCGGCACGCTTTTTTGGTTTGCAACGCAGCAAAAGCAAAAACTGCTGGCGCAATTTGTGTCCGCGCGATTGTTGCCGGCGTTGACAACGGCCATTTCTCCCGCTCGCCGGAAAATGCGGTTCGCATTCTTAATTTTGGCCGTTGCATTCTTAATTGGCGCGCTTGCCCGTCCGCAGCGCGGTTACGATTTGGAGGAAGTCGAACAGCGCGGACTGGACATTGTCGTTGCGGTGGACACCTCGAAATCAATGCTCACGGCTGACATCGCCCCGAACCGGCTGGCGCGCGCCAAATTGGCGGCGCTGGAATTGTTGCGGGATGCAAAGACCGACCGGCTCGGTTTGGTCGCCTTCGCCGGTGAGGCGTTTTTGGAATGTCCGCTGACGATTGACGACACGGCGTTCCAGCAAAACGTCCAGGCGATCGACGTGAATTCCATTCCCGAAGGCGGCACGGCCATTACATCGGCCATTGACACCGCGCTAGACACGTTCAAGGAAAAAGATCATTACAAGGCACTCGTGCTGATGACCGACGGCGAGGAAAATGTTGATGAGGCCGCCGTGATCGCTTCCGCCAAAAATGCGGCGAAGGCGGGGTTGAAAATCTTCACAATCGGCATCGGGACTGCGGAGGGCGATTTGATCCGCGTAACGGATGCCAACGGGAATTCCGATTATGTCCGGGACCCGGACGGCAACGTGGTGAAGTCACACTTGAACGAGCCGCTGCTGCAACAGATAGCCGCCATCACCGGCGGATTTTACCTGCCATTGCGCGGCGCGAACACTATGGACACGCTTTACGAACGCGGCCTTGCGCCGATGCCGAAATCTGAGAGCAAGGAAAAATTGATCCGGCGTTTTCACGAGCAATTCCAGTGGCCGCTGGCGATTGCGATGCTGTTGTTGCTGGGCGCAATTTTTTTGCCGGAGCGGTCTACGCAGACGGCCACCAAGTCCAAAGGCAACACGGAGGCCATCGCCGCGCTCCTCGCAATTCTCTTTTTGCCGGTCGTTGCACAGGCTTCGCCGGCAAGTGCGATGAGCGATTACAAATCTGGAAATTACACGAACTCACTCGCGGAATTTTCACGGCTTGCGGAAATCCAGACGAACGATCTGCGTTTGTTTTTCGACGCAGGCGCGGCGGCGTATCGCGCAACGAATTATGACGAGGCGTTGAGGAATTTCCAGTTGATAACGCTGTCGCCGGATTTGAAATTGCAGCAGCAGGCGTTTTACAACCTGGGCAACACGCTCTACCGGATGGGTGAGTTGAAATTCACGCCGGACGCGGACGGCCTGGGAGCGATGACCGAAGCGTGGACGAATGCGCTGCAAAGCTACGCGTATGCGGTGCAATTGAACACGAACGACGCGGACGCGGCGTTCAATTTTGGTTTCGTCAAAAGCCAGCTTGATTTGATCGCGCAACTGCGCGAGGCGATGCGGCGCGCAAAAGGGGAAGCCGATGACGCTGTGCGCCGTGCGCAGTTTCATCGCGCACTGGAAATCATGGAGCAGCTCACACAGAACAAGATCGCGGCGAAACAATTTCAAGATTATACAAAAAAACTGAAGGACATTGATGCGATTGCCACGCCCAATCAAAAATAGCTTGCTGCCGTTGTTGCTCTTTTTTGCCGCGCAAAAAGCTTGCGCACAGTTCGCGGCCGCCGACGATTATTTCAACGGCGGCGCGCAGCTTTACATTTCCAACAACATTCCAGCCGCTCTCGAAAAAACGGAAGACGGTTTGAAATTTTATCCCGATGACGCGAAACTGAAAAAGCTCGAGGAATTGCTGAAGCAACAACAGAAGTCGCAGAGCAGCCAGTCACAGCAAAACCAGCAGCAGCAACAGTCGCAATCGCAGCAAAATGCAAACAATCAAAAAAACCAGCAACAGAATCGACAACAACAGCCGTCACAGAAGAATTCTCAAGACCAAAAAAGTGACGGGCAGCAAAAATCTTCCGCCGGGAATTCAAACGGTGAAAAGAAAGAAAATGAGAACGCCGAAAGCCAGCCTGTTGCCGGCCAGATGACGCCAGAGGAAGCAAAAAAGCTGTTGGACGGTCAAAAAGACGACGAGCAAATTTTGCAATTGAAGCCCCAGGGGAAGCCGGAAGACCCAAATCGGCCCGTCAAAGATTGGTGATTGCAAAATCAATCCATGGAATTTGTTTGGGGAAGTATTAATTCCCGTTCTCGTAGCCAGCAGAAAATCACCGGGGTCACGATCAGGATGCACGCGAGGCTGCTCAGCATGCCGCCGATGACCGGTGTCGCCAGCGGTTTCATCACTTCCGCGCCGGTGCGATGACTCCACAAAATCGGCAGCAGGCTCGCGACAATGGTGGCCACCGTCATCACCTTTGGACGCAGCCGCAATCGCGCGCCGTCCTTCACCGCCTGAATCAAATCCATGCGCGAAAAATGTTCGCCGCATTCGGCCATTTTCTTTTTCACCGCCTCGTCCAGATAAACCACCATCACGACGCCGGTCTGGATTGCCGTGCCGAACAGCGCGATGTAGCCGACCCACACGGCCACGCTGAAGTTGTAGCCGAGCAGCCATTGCAGGAACACGCCGCCGGTCAGCGCGAACGGCACGGCGAGGATCACGTGCGCCGCCTCCTTCGCGCTGTGGTAAACGATGTAGAGCAGCAGAAAGATGACGAACAATGCCGCCGGCACGATAAGCTCTAAAGTCTTTTGCGCGCGGATCTGGTTTTCGTATTGGCCGCTCAATTCAATCGTCATGCCGGGCGGCAACTGGATTTCATTCGCAAGGCGAGCCTGCGTTTCCTTCACGAAACCGCCGAGGTCGCGTCCCTCGACATTCGCCTGCACGAACACGCGCAAACGTCCATTTTCGCTGTTGATTTCGCTCGGCCCGATTTCACGGTGGATTGTAGCAACCTGCCCGAGCGGAACACGGTCGCCTGACGGAGTCGGCACCAGAATATCGCCGAGGTGCTCAATGTCGTCGCGTTCGTCGCGTTGCAGCCGGACTTGAATGGGAATCCGTTCGCGCCCGGAAATCGCGGTGGAAACATTGTCGCCGCCGATCCCGCCCTCGACCAAGTCCATGACATCCTGAGCGCGCAGGCCGTAACGCGCCATCGCCGCGCGATCCACCTCGATGTCGAGATACGGCTTGCCTTCCGTGCGCGACGCGGCCACGCCGACCGCGCCGGGAATCGTGCGGACGACGCGCTCCACCTCGAACGCCTTTTGCTGGAGCGCGTCGAGGTTGTCGCCGAGAATCTTGATGCCGACCTGCGCGCGGATGCCGGTGCTGATCATCAGAATGCGATTTTCAATCGGCTGCAAAAAGCCGGGCACGTAGCCGGGCATCTGCGACAATTTCTCCTCCAGCTCGGCGACGAGTTTTTCCTTGGTCATGCCCGGACGCCATTGCGATTCCGGCTTGAGCATGATGGTGGTCTCGATCATCTCGATCGGCGCGGGGTCGGTGGCGGTCTCGGAACGGCCCAATTTGCCGCCGACGCTCGCGACTTCGGGCGTCTGGCTGATGACCTGGTCCTGCCACGCCATGATGCGTTTCACTTCCGTGAGCGACGTGCTGGGCAGCAGCACCGGCATGAAGAGCAAACTGCCTTCGTTCAGCGTCGGCATGAATTCGCTGCCCATGCCTCGAGGGAGCTTCGCTCCCAGTTGAGGGTTGATGGTTGAAAGTTGAGAGGCAATTTTCGCCGGAACACCGAAGGCCAGAACCAGCGCGGCGGCGACCAAAATCAACGCAATGCCGAGCACAGTTCTTCGCCAGCGCAATGCCCAATCCAGAATCGGGTTGTAAATCGCCAGCAGGATTTTCATCAGCGGATTTGAGTCTTCGGAACGGAACGGGCCGCGGATGAAAGTCGCGCACAGCGCCGGCACAAGCGTTATCGCCAGAATGGTTGAACCGGCCATCGCAAAAGTTTTGGTGAATGCGAGCGGATGAAACAGTTTTCCTTCCTGTCCGCTCAACGCAAACACCGGTATAAACGCAAAGATGATGATCACCATCGCAAAGAAAATCGGGCGTCCGACCTGTTGCGCCGCTTCGAGCGTGACTTGCAGCGACTCGGCCTTGTTCAGCTGCGCGCCCTTCTTTTTCTCCGCCAGCTCGCAATGGCGGATGGCGTTCTCGGCCATGACGATGCCTGCGTCCACCAGCACGCCGATGGCGATGGCNNATGCCGGAAAGCGACATGATGTTCGACGTGATGCCGAACTGGTTCATCAGGATGAACGAAACGAGGATCGAAAGCGGCAGCGGCAGCGTGACGATGAGGATGCTGCGGAAGTGGAACAGGAAAAAAATGATGACAACCGTGACGAGCACGGCCTCCTCGGTCAGCGCGTGCTTGAGCGTGTCGAGCGTGCGGTCAATCAATTCGCTGCGGTCATAAAAGGATTTGATGCTGACGCCCGGCGGCAGGCTCGGCGAAATCTGCGCAATCTTGGCTTTCACGTCGCGGATGACTTGCATCGCGTTTTCGCCGGTGCGCATGACAACGATGCCGCCGACGGCTTCGTGCCCGCCGACGTCAAGCGCGCCGCGCCGGAAATCGCCGCCGACCTGCACGGTCGCCACGTCCTTGAGATAAACCGCCGTGCCGCTGCTCTGCGTCAAGACGATGTTCTCCAAATCCGCATTGGAATTGACGAGGCCGACGCCGCGCACGACAAATTCCATCCCGTTTTCCTCAATCACCTTGCCGCCGACGTTCAAATTGCTCTGCTTTACGGCGTCCATGACCATTTGCATCGTCACGTTCATCGCGCGCATCCGCAGCGACGAGACATCAATCTGATATTGCCGCACGAATCCGCCGACGCTCGCGACTTCCGCCACGCCGGGAACGGCGTTGAGTTGATAACGCACGAACCAGTCCTGAATCGAGCGGAGCCGGCCCAAATCGTAGCCGCCGTTTGGCGCGAGCTTCGGGTCAACGTCGAGATAATATTGGTAAACCCAGCCGAGACCGGTCGCATCCGGGCCGAGCATCGGCGTGACCCCGGCGGGCATCGTGCTGCCGAGATAATTCAGCCGCTCCAGCACGCGCGACCGCGCGAAATAATTGTCAATCTTGTCATCGAAAATAATCGTGACGAGCGAGAAGCCGAACATGGAATTGGCGCGGACGGTCTTCACGCCCGCGAGTCCCTGCAGATTCACCGAGAGCGGATATGTGACCTGATCCTCGACCTCCTGCGGGCTGCGCCCCGGCCAGTCGGCGAACACGACGACCTGGTTTTCGCTCAAGTCGGGAATCGCATCCACCGGCGTGCGATAAACGGCGCGGACGCCGAAGCCGATGAGCAGCGCCACGCCGCAAAACACCAGGAAGCGGTTGCGCAACGACCACTCTATGATGCGATTGATCATGGCAGCGTGGGTTAATTGTCGCTGCTTTTGGAAATTTGCGTCTCGGCGTCAATAAGCAAGTTGCCAGACGTGACGACCCTTTCGTCCTCCTTCAAACCGGCGAGGACTTCGACGTATTCGTCGCCGATGCGGCCGAGTTTGACTTTACGCGGTTCAAAAAAATTGCCGCCAGTGTCCACGTAAACCACCGGTTCTGCGCCCGGCGACAAGACCGCGCTGCGCGGAACTGTCAGCACTTCTTCGGTTTTGGCGATGACGCTGGCATTTGCATAAAGCCCGCTGAAAAGCCTGTTCGCACCGAAATCGCCGGCTTCGACCGGCGGGTTCAAAATTTCCGCACGCACGGTCGTGCTGCCGCTAGTGGTGTCGAAATTCACATCAGCGTAGGGCTTTATGCCGTGAAGTTTGATTTGCGCCGTGTAACTTTTGCCCGGAGCCGACGGGACAATGACGTCGAAAGTCTGACTGGTTTTCAGCCACGCCAGATCGCGTTCGTAAGCGGTGAACTCAAACCAGGCTGCCTGCCTTGAATTCGCCGAGATGCTGCCTGCCACGCGCAGCGTGTGGACGATGGCACGTTGCTGCACCAGAACAGTCTGGACGTTGGCGACATTCACGCTGTCCGCGTTGAGCTTGAGGCCGAAGCCGGTGTTGGTGCCCTCTGCATTTTCGTAAATCGGCACCATGTCCATGTTGCAAATCGGGCATTTGCCCGGCTTGTCCGACTTGATCCACGGGTGCATCGGGCTTTGGTAGTAAAGGATTTTACGACCGGCTGCAGCGGCGGGAGCGGCAGCCGTTGGCGCAGATCCGTGCCGCGCGACGAACCACATGGCCGTCGCGCTGACCGCGGCAACGAACAAAACGAGCAATAGGATTTTCGGCTTCATAAATATCCTTCGTTAGAACGAGCAGCAGCCGGACGACGTCGGCGCCGCATTTGTGCCGGTTGAATCCGCATAGACCGGCTGGAGCTTCATGCCGCAAATCGGGCAGGCGCCGGGCTTGTCGTATTTGATGCTCGGATGCATCGGGCAGGCGTAGTAAAGAATTTTGCGGTCGCTGGCGGCGGCACTCGACGGTCCCAGATGGTGCGGCGCAATCCAGCCGGCGGCCCCTCCGAGCGTGACGGCCAGAACAACGATTAAAATCAGCTTCGTATTCATAAATTTTTTTCTTTCGCTTCAATCACCGCCGTTTGTGCGCGGCGGAAAAGGTTCAGACAAGACACGGGCACAATGATTCCGTGGAGCAAGGGAACAGATCCGAAGCGCGCCGGCTCAAGGCACAATTCGGGCGGGAAAATGTGAATATCAGATCAACCTGGCGCAGTCCCGCGCATAAAGCGCGGCGCAGGCAGCTGTCAAAGGAGAAGCAGCGACGGGAGAAATCGAGGCAGCCGGACTTTCAGGCAGGATCCAGGCCGCGACATTTGGGGCGAGCAATGTAATTGAACCGGGAGCGCCGACCTTTTGCGCCGGAACTGCGGGCTGGCTTTGCGGATTGGAAGAATTTTTGGCCGCGCAACAGGGCATATGACAGCCAGCGCCACCACAATTCATCGCCGACTTGGCGCACGCGGGCAACGCCTGCGCGGGCGCGAAGGGCGTCCACACCAGCAGCACGCTGCACAAAATGGCGATCAATAGTTTCACAAGTTTATCTGGCTGCACGACCAACGGTTGTCACTTGTCGGCATCCTGAATTTTTTTGATGTAGGTGGCCGGGTCCTTGTCAAATTTTGCCTTGCACATCGGGCAGCACAGGTTCACTTCCTGGCCTTTATAGACAAAGGTGTAGGGCTTGCCCATGTCCCCGCCGATCTGTTCGCCGGAGACGGGACAGGTCTTGAGCAAATCCGGCTTGGATGAGGCGGAGGCGACCGAGTTTGTATCGGCGGCGCGGGTTGTGGATGGAATGATGCAAAGCGCTGCGGCCAGGGCCAGCCCGCCGATGATCTGCTGATTGAATGTCTTCATATTTATACCTGTTTTACCAACGCTGTTACGAACAGCCATGGTTAAATACACCGCCGCAGCCTTAAACCCTCAAAAATTCTGATTTCTTCTGCGGGAACCCGGTCAAGATACATCGCTGGTCAAAATGCACAAGCAGCGCGGAGAATTTCCGGTCGCGATGCAAGCCGGATTTGGGCAAGGCATTCTCGCCCAAAAAACAAAATTGCCGGGACAGTTTCCTGCCCCGGCGTGATGATTTTGACGGTGCCCGACCGGAAGATCTATTGCGAACGTTGCATGGTGTCGGGCAGGTTGTTAGGGGACAATGATCGTGGCGGGCTGGCTCCACGGGCCGTTGTTCACCGTCTTGGGCGCCTTGGCGCGTACGCGCGACCAGAGGCGCGTCCCGCTCGTCAAGCCTGTGTGGCTGGCCTTGCTGCCGGTGGAGCCTGCCACCATGGTCCAGTTGGCTTCCACAGTGGGGTCGCCGGTGCAGTGCATGTGTTCATAGCCGTGGCTGCCGCTGACGGAGTTCCAATGGCTGTCCACCGTGCCGGGAGTGTCTCCGGTCGTCAGCGAGAGATTTTGCACCTGCGGCAATTTGCCCACGGGCGTGGGCTGGACCTTGGTGTCGAGATTGGCCTTGGCGATGATCACCGGGTCGCCGCCGCTGACTTTCTGCACATAAGGCAGCGACACGTTCAAATCCGCCATCACCACCGCGGCTGATGCGTCGCGCGCGAGCACCGCCGCCGTGTGTGCCTGCGCCGCCGTTGTCACCGCGCTGATTTTCGCATCCAGATCCGCCGTGTGCGCGCTGGACGTGACCAGCGGCGGATCGGGACTGGTGAATACCGTTGGATTGTCGGAGAAACCCTTCGGGACATTTTTGCCCACTCGAAGGACTTCCTCCGCATTTGCATTGTTCAAGTTAAGAACAGCTTTCATTTTATTTGCTCCGGGTTGTGGCCGGGCTGGACCCCGCACGCTGCCGTCATTTCCACTGCTCACATTCCACTGACCGACTTCAGGTGCCATGGTTTTTTCCGGCCGTTGTTAAACTAACACCGGAAATTTTAGCAGAATCCATGAACCTGTCATTTTACATGTTTTGCCGTGCCCATAACAAAAAAAGTATGTCCGCAGTAGCACGCACTGGAATCGCTCCAGCCTCGACCGGGCTGAAATCAGCGTTTACTGAACCCATTTCAGCGGCTCCTAAAATGGATTCAGGAACTCCTGAAACGCTTTCAGGAACTCCTAAAATGGTTTCCGCGACTCCTAAACTCAAAAAAGGAACTCCTGAACCGAAAAAAGCGATTCCTGAAATCCTTTTAGGAACTCCTAAACTCAAAAAAGTGGTTCCTAAAGGGAAAATAGGAACTCCTAAAATGAAAAAAGGAACTCCTAAAATGAAAATATGAGATGGATTTTTGGCCAAAAACGTCAAAAAACAGGGTTTTTTGAAGGGTGTCGGAACCGGCTTTAATGCTGAATCTGACGGAACCTGCTGAAAACAGGGAATTTAGCCAAAAAATGGCAGATTTCCGGCTTCTGACATGGAAAATGCGTGAATTTCACGCAAATGGTGGGAATGGGGGTGTTAAGGAGTGACGCCTTTACGATGAATCTTATCGTGGCAGACGTTGCAAACCGTTATCAAATTTTCTGCCGCATTTTCACCGCCTTTAACATGTGCTTCCAGATGATGAAGTTCAAGGTGATGACGAGGGTCTGAAGGACTAGCCATCCCATGATGCCATTCACATTTTGTGCATTTGTAATCGTCCCTTTTCAAAACATCAACGCGAACATCGTCAGGAATATTCCGGTCGTGTGCCGGAAGCTGGCGCAACGATTCCAACACATAAACTCCAATCGGCAAATCTGGTCTGCCAGTTTGTTTTGTTGTCACCGTCCAACCGTATTCCGTGCGAAGCTCTCTGACTCTGCGCCCCCATTCCTTTTTGTCATTCGCAACGTATCGCAATTCTTCGCCGGTAACTGGTTTGCCAACATTCTCTTTTAGAAAGGAGAGAATCTTGTCTCTGACGCCACCTTTCTGTTTCCTTATGGCGTAAAGGGCTCAGTCCCGAATAAATTCAAGCTGGAACTGTCAGTCCTCGCCATGGCTTCGCCATAGGGTGTAACCCTGCCGCAAAATTATTTTGAGGGATTTTCCCCTGCACGGGGTAAGTCAATTGCAACAAACACCGGCGCAATGCAACGTTGGACAAAATGCAAATCAACCGGCCATCAACCGGATTGTCTTGGCCATTTAAAAACAATAAACTGCGGTCGGTGGACGAAATCTCCGCCGCCCTTATCCGATGAATAAAGAAAATACCTATCCCGCCGATGAAAAGCTTGGCGCGCTCCTGCGCGAATCCCGGGTGTCCCCGGCGTTGCCGCCGCGTTTTCAGGAAAATGTCTGGCGGCGGATCGAAGATGCCGAAGCGCCCGCAAAATCAGGCGGCAGCATCGCATGGCTGGAGGCGCTCGTCGCATTGATGCTGCGTCCGCGGTTTGCGTGCGCCACCGTCGCCGCGCTGATGGTATGCGGCATTTTACTGGGCGCACACAGCGGCGCGCAAATCGCACGGCATGACGCGGAAGCGCGTTATGTGGCGTCGGTCTCGCCGGACTCGGTGCGTTGAGCATGAACCGTCCGCTCGTCATTTTTTTGGGCGTGCTGGTCCTGGGTGCGGCAATTTTCACCGGCTCATATTTCGCGGGACAGCGCGCCTGTGCGAACATGATGCAAGGCGCGGATGATTTGAGCTGGCTGCAAACTGAATTTCATTTGAGCGACGCGGAGATGGCGCATGTCCGCCAGTTGCACGAGGGTTACCTGCCCCAATGCATGAAATTGTGCGCGAAAATCGCCGCCAAAAAGGACGAGGTGGCCGTTGCCCTTGCAAACGGAACGAACGTCACCGCCGAGGTGCAAAAGAAACTGGCCGAGCTTGGCGAGCTGCACGCGCAATGCCAGGCGCAGATGCTTCAGCATTTTGTGGATGTCAGCCGTGCGATGCCGCCGGAAGAAGGCAGGCAATACCTCGCGGAAATGGAACGCATCACCATCGGTTTTGACGGCGTTGAGCAGTCGATGTCCCCTTCAGGCCATGGAAACAACTGAAGCCGACGCGCGTGACCGGGCTGACATGGAGCGCCTGATTGCAGGTCACGATGCCGCGCTCAACGATTTGATGGAACGCCACGCGACGACGGTTTTCCATTTCCTTTGCCGCATGGTCGGCAGCGAGGATGACGCCAACGATCTCGCACAGGAGACGTTTGTCCGCGTTTTCCGCTCATGCAAAAGCTTCCGCGTAAATGAAAAATTTTCCTCGTGGCTTTTCACCATCGCGGCGAATCTGGCGCGAAACCACTTCCGATGGCGCGCGCGGCATCCAACGCTTTCGCTCGACGCGGAAAATGCGGAAACGGAACAAACGCTTGGAAGCACGTTGCCGGCAAGCAGCCCCGCTCCGAATGATGAAGCCCTTGCCGCCGAACGCGCCGCGGCCGTCCGTCTCGCGGTCAGCAAATTGCCGGAGGATTTGCGTGAAGCGGTTGTGTTATGCGAATGGGAGGAACGAAGCGTGGCCGAGGCTGCGATAGTTTTGGAAACGACGCCTAAGGCTGTGGAATCCAGACTTTATCGTGCACGGGGCATTCTGCGCGAACGGTTGAAGTTGTGGCTGTGACAAAGCCGAAACGCACCGTCGGAAGCTAGTCCAAAGGATTTTCTTCGGGATGAACAAATGCGCGCGGTGGCTCAACGATTGTTTTCACTTCAGGCGATTCGGAATTTTTAACTTCAGCTTGTGAAGCAGACGCTGGCGTTTCGGAAATCGGCGCTGCGATCTCGATTTTCGTTTGCGGCGGCAAAGCAGTCGGGTTTTCCATTTCTGTAGCGGGCGCGGCAATTTCCAAATGTGATTGTGCTCGGTTCACGAGCGCAAGCAGCGAGACGGCGGACGCGGCCTTCTTTTCGGCTTCCTCGATTCGGGCGAACTCGCCGAAAATTTCCGCGCGCACCGGCTCGTCGCGCGAAATCAATTCCTGTCCGCTGCCGGCGCGCATGGCGAGCAGCACGTGATGCGCGTTGATGGAATCAAGCGGGCGGGCGGGCGCGAAGGCGGATTCGCCGCCGTTGGTCTCGACGACCAGCCGCGCTGCGAGGAGGGTCTGCAAAACCTGTTGCGCGAGCTTGGTCGGGATGCCGAGTTCGGCGGACATCTCCTGTATCGTCACCGGCGGCCGGCCGGTCTGGAACCGCTGGCCGATGCATGTCATCAGCCGGAGTGCGATGAATTCCCGCCCGCGCTGGTTCACGTTTTCGACGAGCTTGTCCTGCAAATAGGATTTGCGGTTTTGGAACGCATACGCGACTTGCGCACCAAACAGCAATATGATCCACGAAAAATAAATTCCCGCCATGAACACCGGCAGCAGGCCGAGGCCGCCATACATTTTGCTGTAGGTCACGAAGCGCGAGACGTAGAGAAAGCCGAAGACGTTGTTCAAATACCACAGAGAACCGCCGACGATGCCGCCGACGAACGCCGCGCTGAATCTGACTTTTGTGTTTGGCACGAGCAGATAAAGGAGAGCGAACGTGAGCCACAAAACGAGGAGCGGCAGCAATTCAAAAACCAGACCGCCGATGAAGGGCATTTTTGCGACGACAGCTCTTGTCGCCTCCAAATGCGGGCTGCCTGCGAGTCCGAGCGCGCCGACGATGGCGAGAGGTCCGAGTGAAATCACCGCCCAGTAAAGCACGATGCGCCAGAGCCAGCTGCGTCCGCGTTCGACGCCCCAGATGTCATTGAACGTGGCCTCAATGCTTGCAAGCATGCGGATGGCGACATAAACGAGCAGCAGCATACCGATCATGCCGAGAGCGCCGCTTCGTGTTTTCTCCACCAGTTCATGAATCCATTTTGCCGTTGCCTTTTGCGCGCTGACGCTGACGACTGGAGCACCGGCTTGAGGAGCATTTGTGATGGCTGCGGCTGAATTCGCGTCGGCGAACGAATCTGTGTTTGTGTCGGCGACCAGATTTGCCGGCGTTGCCGAAGCCTCCGGAGCATTTGTGTCAAGCGTTCCTGGCGGCACCATGTGGGAAACGAGCTTGTCGATCGCGCCGTAAATTTTGTCCTCACCCTGGGTTTTGAGCAGGCTGCTGGTGACGCTGATGGCGACCACGAGCATGGGAATCAGTGCGAGCAAAGTGGAATACGACAGCGCCGCCGCGCGAGTCGGGCAGCGGTTTCGGACGAAACTTTTTCCGACGAGCACCCAGAAATGAGCGAACCGTTCGAGCCGGTCAAATTCATGTTCCGCACCGGTCTGCGCGCCGGCCAGAATTTTGATGAGCCGTGGAAGTCGATTGTTTGACATTATTAACGCAGCCACGCTAGCAAAGCCATGCGCCAAGTCAACGGCGCTCAAATCCGCCCAACGAGTCAGCGGTTTTCTTATTGGACTTGCCCGGAAGGGATGAATAATGGAATGTCATGGCAATACACCTGTGGCCAACAAAGGCGCAAATACAAGTCCATTAGCCCGAAAAACAGTCTTCGAGGTCAGGTCAATGTGCCTCGCTTCGGCGCGCCGGATTTTTTTGGCCTTGTTCACGACTAAATTCTTTAAAATCGATCCATGAAAAAGCGAACGTTGCCTTTTATTATAGCCGTGGCCGCGCTGATCGGCTTTTCCGCGCTGGCGCAAACCAACCAGTTTCCGTTCCAAGACTCAGGTCTGCCGATTGAAGCGCGCGTTGAAGATTTGTTGTCGCGTCTGACGCTGGAGGAGAAGATTTCCCTCATTCACGCCGATTCAAAATTCACCACGGCAGCCATTCCGCGTCTGGGAATTCCACGGCGCTGGCTGGACGACGGGCCGCATGGCGTGCGCGAGGACATCGGTCCGGACTCATGGCTGCCAGCCGGCAAAACGGATGATTTTTCCACCGCCATGCCGGCGGGCATCTGCGTGGCTGCAACCTGGAATCCAGATTTGGGTTATGCCGAAGGCGAAGCCATCGGGCAGGAGGCGCGCGCACGCGGCAAGGACATCATGCTTGGGCCAGGCGTTAACATTTTGCGCACGCCGTTGTGCGGACGGAATTTCGAATATCTCGGCGAAGACCCGTTTTTGTCTTCGCGCATGGCGGTCGGCTATGTTCGCGGGGAGCAGTCGCAGGACATTTCCTCGTGCGTGAAACATTTCGCGTTGAACAACCAGGAGTTTGAACGCGGCAGCATCAACGTGGAGGTGGACGAGCGCACGCTGCACGAAATTTATCTGCCCGCATTCAAGGCCGTCGTGCAGGAGGGTGGCGTGTGGTCTGTCATGGGTGCCTACAACCAGTTTCGCGGCCAGCACTGCTGCGAAAATGANNCGTGAGGCGGCGCTCAACGGCCTCGATCTGGAAATGGGCACGGATAAAAATTACGGAGATTTCTATTTTGCCCAGCCCTATCTTGCCGACTTGACCAGCGGCACGCTGCCAATGGACGGACTCGACGAAAAAGTCCGGCGCAACCTGCGCGTGATGTTCGCCACGCACGTTCTCGATTCCGGACGCAAAACCGGTTCGCTAAACACCGCCGCGCATGAAATCGTCGCCCGCCGCGTGGCGGAAGAAGGCGTTGTGCTTTTGAAGAACGAAAACAATCTGCTGCCGCTCAATTATTCAAAAATTAAAACCATCGCCGTCATTGGTGAAAATGCAACGCGGCTGCACGCACACGGCGGCGACAGCTCCGGCATCAAGGCCTTTTACGAAATCACGCCGCTGCAAGGCATCTTGAACCGAGCCGGCAAGAACGTGAACGTGATTTTTTCGGAAGGCTATCAAAAGAACGGCGGCGCGGATCTGGCCGATCGCGCCGTGGCCGCAGCAAAATCTGCTGACGTGGTGGTTTATATCGGCGGATTGAACCATGACAAGGGATTTGATTGCGAGGGCGCGGACCGAACCACTTTGAAAATGCCATACGGCCAGGATGAATTGATTCAAAAAATCGTCGCGGCAAATCCAAAAACGATTGTCATCCTCGAAGGCACGATGGTGGAAATGGATTCGTGGCTGGACAAAGTTCCGGCGCTGTTGCAGGCATGGTATCCGGGCATGGAGGGTGGCAATGCACTAGCGCGGATTTTGTTCGGCGATGTGAACCCTTCCGGCAAGCTGGCCGCCACCTTTCCTAAACGGCTGGAAGATTCACCCGCGCACGCGCTCGGCGCGTATCCCGGCACAAATGGCACGGTGACTTACACGGAAGGACTCTTTGTCGGATACCGCTGGTTCGACGCCAAAAACATCAAGCCTCTTTTTCCATTTGGCTTCGGACTGAGCTATACAACTTTCAAGTATTCAAATCTGCAGATTGCCAACGGCATTGATGGAACCGTCACCGCCCAGTTTGAGATTGAAAACACCGGCTCGCGCGCCGGAGCGGAGGTTGCGCAGCTATATGTGCATCCGGAAAAGCCCGGCGTGATGCGTCCGGAAAAAGAGTTGAAGGGCTTCAAAAAGGTTTTCTTGAAACCGGGTGAGAAACAAACCCTTACAATTCCGCTCACTCAAGGAGCATTTGCATATTTTGATCCGGACAAAATGGGCTGGATCGCAGAAAAAGGTGATTTCAAAATCCTGGTGGGCGGTTCTTCGCGCGATCTTGCCTTGCAGGCAGAATATAATTTGGCGGAAACTGCCTTCATAAAAGATTGATTGCTTACAAGCCATGAACTTTTCGCAGAAACTTTGCCACATTATTGTGGTTGTCATTTTGTTGTCGGCACAAGCGATCATCGCGCAGTCTTCAGGAGACCAGCCGGCGTCACAACCGTATTCATGGCAAAATGTTGTAATCGGCGGCGGCGGCTTTGTGACGGGCCTTATCGCGCATCCGCAGGCGAGGGATTTGATTTACGCCCGCACAGATGTCGGCGGCGCGTATCGTTGGGATGAGGCATTGCTGCATTGGATTCCCATCACGGATTCCTTTTCCGGTGTCGATTTCACCGGCATCGAAAGCCTCGCGCTAGACCCGTCCGACACCAATCGTGTTTATCTCGCGGCCGGTATTTACGAATCAAGCAAGGCGGCTATCTTTCGTTCTGATGACCAGGGCCGTACGTGGCAGCGCACCGAGGTCCCGTTCAAAATGGGTGGAAATGAAACAGGGCGCTTTAACGGTGAACGCCTCGCCGTCGATCCGAATAGCGGCAATAATTTATTCTTCGGGTCACGAAGGAACGGGCTGTGGAAAAGTTCCGATCGCGGCGAGACGTGGAACATGGTTGAAAGCTTTCCGGCAATGGAGCCTGAAAATTCCGGGCGGCGTTCTGGTGGTCGCGCCGTCGGCATTATTTCAGTTCTTTTCGACGACCCGGTGATTTATGCGGCGGTTTCCACTCCAGGGACTAATTTTTTCCGCAGCACCGACGGAGGCTCCAATTGGTCGCCTGTGCCAAATCAGCCGCTGGGCTTGAGGCCCAATCATGTCGTTCGCGCGACCGGCGGGATTTTATTTTTGACTTACGGCAAGGAACCCGGACCGAATGAAATGACCGACGGCGCGGTCTGGAAATTTGAACCGGAAAAGAACTCATGGACGGACATTACGCCGCTAAAATCTCCGGACGACGGCCAGCCATTCGGCTATGGCGCGGTCGCGGTGGACGCGCAGCATCCGGCGACAATCGTGGTTACGACTTTTTGCCGTTGGAAACAGCACGATGATATTTTTCGCAGCACCAATTCCGGGGCGACCTGGGCTCCGCTGCTGCAAAACGCCAAAATGGATTTTTCCTTCGCCAATTATACCAAGTCAATCAAACCGCATTGGATGGGCGGCATCGTCATCAGCCCTTTTGATTCTGACAAAGTATGGTTCACGACCGGCTTCGGCGTCTGGTGTTGTACAAATTTGACGGCGGCGGATCATGGTCGGCAGACGGACTGGTTTTTTTCAGACAACGGGTTGGAAGAAACAGTTCCGCTCGCTCTAGCGAGTCCACCGGAGGGCGCGCATTTATTGAGCGGAGTCGGTGACATCGACGGCTTTCGTCACGATGATCTGGAGGTTTCACCAGCGCGAGGTGCGTTTGCCGGCCCGAGATTTATCAACACCGAAGATATCGCGTTCGCCGCCCGCAAACCGCAAACTGTCGTGCGCGTCGGTACAGGTGGATCCAGGAACGTCCATGCCGCCATTTCCGACGATGGAGGAACAAGCTGGTTGCCGCTGGAAAGCGAACCGATGCCCGGCGAAGGTGGCGGCGCGGTTGCGATTTCTTCCGATGGGCAGACAATTGTTTGGACGACTCGGCATAGTGAACCACACTTCACGCTGAACCGCGGTCAAAGCTGGTCCTCCTGCGCCGGACTGGCCGCAGGAATTCGCGTGGTGGCTGACACGAAAAATCCGCTGCGCTTTTACGCCTTTGATCCGCGCAGCGGGAACATTTTTACCAGCACGAACGGCGCAGCTAGCTTCGCGCCGACAACCGCAGCTTTTCCATTGTCTTCGGGACTGCGCAGCGGATTCGGCTTCGACATACCAAGCGGAGCTGATTTATATGTTACGCCCGGCAGGGAGGGAGACCTGTGGCTGGCTTTCGGTTCTGGCGGACTCTGGCATTCCATCGATAATGGGCAAAGTTTTTCGCATCTTGAAAACGTGAAATCTGCGACAGCACTTGGGTTCGGACAGCCGGCGCGTGGCGAAGCGTTTCCGGCGATTTTTGTTTTTGGAAAGATTGGTTCGCAACAAGGGGTTTTCCGGTCCGACGATGCCGGGCAACGTTGGCTGCGCATCAGTGACGACGAACATCAATTCGGCTGGATCACAAAGCTGACCGGCGACCCGCGCATTTTTGGCCGTGTATATCTGGCGACCAGCGGGCGGGGAATTGTTTTTGGTGAACCGGTTGCAAAATTTCCATAATTTACGCTTTGGGGGGCATTGATTTACTAGAATCGACCGATCAACAACTGTCACTGCTTTGATCCGGTGGCGTTTTAGATGATACCCAAAGGACAATTAGAAGAAAAAAAGAGGCCGGACACTACTCCGGTCTCTTTAACACACGATAAATTTGTCAGTTGAAGCACAACCTTCAACTGAATACATAATACGCGATTCCATTATAAGCGCATGTCACCAGTTGTGGTTACACGGGCTGAAAAAAATCGTTTGTGTTACAAACGCCCCAGCAGACTTTTGGCACGACGAATCCATACACGATCGCGCTTGCGTTGGAAAGCTGGTGCGTGCGGATCATCGCTCAAGACCTCGTTAATCTGGGTGCGTGCGGCATCGGGCTGGTTTCTGGCGACATACAATTCCGCCAGTTGCACTTTGGCACGCGGGTAAGAGTGATTTTTTATGATGTCCTGCCAGTAGAGAAGTGCATTGTCGGTTTCACCGATTGCGGTCAGGGTTTCCGCCAATGCCATCTTTGTATGCCCGAAGTCATGATCCGGCTTTTCAACCACAACTCCTTCAAGCAGCGGACGCGCTTCAGCGGGACGGTTCAAACGCAGCAGGCATTGTCCAAGGTGGGCGCGTGTATCAATGTCGTTTGGTTCCCGTTCAATCGCGGCACAATAACATTTCTCCGCCTCGGCAAATTCACCGCGCTGGAAATAGACATCCCCGAGCTGGTAATGATGATAGGCATTGTCCAGATGGTGGATTTTTGCCTGAAGCTGTTTGATGCGGGCGCGGCTTTGCGCTCCGGGCAGTTCAAACCCACGGGTGCCCTGGCCCGAATTTTGATACGCCGAAAAATAATACCATATCGCGCCCAATCCCGAACCAATCAAGATGAAGACCGCCCAGAGCCATTCACGATTGCGGATGGCGTGAATCAGCATCCATATTTGGAATGCCGTCATCACCAGCCATATCGGATTGGTCAGGATAAAACGCCAGTCCTCAATCCAGTAAATTATCGTAGCGAACATTATCGCGGCGGAAGCTATGCCGGACGATTTCGCCTGGCAATCATGTTTTAACATGACTGAACAGATTGCGGTGTAGCGGACCAAAATGAATTGAAACGAAACCGGATAAGTGTTGTTATTAAAAGTATGAACCAGCGCAGCGCTTTCACGCTCATCGAACTGCTGGTGGTCATTGCCATCATTGCGATACTGGCAGCGTTGCTCCTGCCGGCGTTGAGCCGGGCGAAACTCAAGGCCAAAGGCACCCAATGCCTGAGCAATGTGAAGCAATTGCAGGTGGCGTGGCAAATATATGCGGATGACAATGGAGATGCCATCGTCCTCAATTACGGCGGGTCGCCAACCGCAAACCAATCCTGGTGTGCGGGCAATTTCATCAACAATCCAACGGACAGCACCAATCTGGCACTGATAAAAAACAGCCTCTTGTGGCGCGATACGGGCAACGCTGGAATTTACAAGTGTCCCGGCGATCCCACCTCAAATGTGCGGAGCTTGTCCGCGAATTGGGCGATGAACGGCGACGACGTTACCTCAGGCTTCACCACCTTCAAGAAGACAAGTTCCGTTCCGTCGTCATCGCAATATTTTGTATTTATTGACGAATCAAGCGACACCATTGACAACGCCCATTTTAAAATCGGTTTTGATACGGATTACAATAACGCCACTTTCTATGACAATCCCGCTGCCTATCACGGAGGGTCAGGAAATGTTTCGTTTGTTGACGGTCACGCCACTCCGAAGAAATGGGATGCCACTCCGGTCACGGACATGGACCCGGATGGAATCTGGTTGATGCAGCACGGCTCATTTTCTTCCGACGGCACGCCTTGGAGCAGTCCTCTCCTCCCGTAAAGTGGCGGAGCAAGAAAGTCAGCGACCTCTGTCAGGCAATCGGCTCTGCCGGTGGTCGCTTTCAAAATGTTCAAGGTTTGTAAATCGGCGTG
>PKZR01000302.1 GCA_003133815.1 Limisphaerales bacterium
CGGAGGAACTTGCAGTGGACGCGATGAAGCGCGGCGCGGACGATTACATCGCCAAAGGAAGGCTGCAAATTGACGAGCTGGAAATGCGGATCGCACGCGCATTGCGGCATCAGAACCTGGAAACGGAAAATGTTTCCCTGCGGCAGCAGCTCGATTCCAAATTTGGCCTGGAAAACATTGTCGGTGAATCGCCGGAAATGAGGGAAATTTTTGAAATCGTCCAGCAGGTCGCGCCGACGCGCGCGTCGGTTTTGATTGGCGGCGAAAGCGGCACGGGCAAGGAACTTGTGGCGAAGGCGATTCACCAGTTGAGTCCTCGCGCGAAGCAGCCGTTCGTGACGGTGCATTGCGCCGCACTCTCGCCGACACTTTTGGAGAGCGAATTGTTCGGCCACGAAAAAGGCGCGTTCACCGGCGCGCATGAACGGCGCATCGGCCGGTTCGAGCAGGCACAGGGCGGAACGCTTTTTCTCGACGAAATCGGGGAGATTGACGCGACGATTCAGGTGAAGCTATTGCGGTTTTTGGGCGAGCGGACCTTCGAACGCGTCGGCTCTAACAAAACTTTGACGGCGGACTTGCGGCTTGTTGCTGCCACGAACAAAAACTTGGAAGAACTCATCAAAATCGGAAAATTCCGCGAGGACTTGTTTTTCCGGCTGCGCGTGGTGGAAATCAATCTGCCGCCGTTGCGCGGGCGGCCGGATGACATTCCGCTGCTGGCGCAAAAGTTTTTGCATGAGTTCGCAAGCGAGAACAATAAACCGGTGAACGATTTCACGGCGGAAGCGCTCCAACTGCTGATGCATTACAACTGGCCCGGCAATGTGCGTGAACTCCGGACGTCCGTCGAACACGCCGTGGTGTTGTGCCGGGGAGAAAAAATTGCGGCGCGCGACCTGCCGCCGTCCGTACGAACCGGTCGGATGGGTGAAATGCAATTGTCACTACAAAAAGATTCGACCGTTAAAGATGCGGAGAAACAATTAATTGTTCGAGCCTTGAAAGAGGCGGATGGCAACCGCACACTGGCCGCGAAAAAAATCGGCATGAGCCGGCGGACGTTTCACCGGAAACTGCACGCGTATAATTTGGAAGGACATTGATATATGGTGTTCCAGGAAATCATTCAGGCTGCAATCCATAAAATGGAAGTGGGCGGAGGCGCGCGCGTCCTGCGAGTGGTCGCGCTGGTGGCTGCGGTTCTGACGATGGCGATATTGTATGACTCGTGCGCGTATCGAAATTTCTCCACTCCGGAAGCGATGGACTCAGCGCAACTAGCCCGCAATATCTCAGAAGGAAAAGGCTACACGACTTTGTTCATCCGGCCTTTCAGCCTTTATTTGGTTCAATCCCATAACCAAACCAAAAGTCGGGCGACAGCGGCGAATGCAGGCGCTGATTTTGCGCGTATCAATACTGTTCATCCGGATATCGCCAATCCACCCGTGTATCCCGTAGTGCTGGCGGGGTTGATGAAAGCAATACCGTTTCATTACGACGTGGATTTCAAAAAGCCGTTCTGGAGTGAAGGCGGAAGATTCTCGCGCTATCAACCTGATTTTCAAATCGCGGTCTTCAACGAAATACTGCTTCTGGCCGTCGTCATAATGACATTTTTTATCGCGCAGAAATTGTTCGACACCGCGGCAGCGTGGCTTTCGGCGTTGCTGACGTTTGGCTGCGAATTGCTGTGGCGGTTTAGTGTGTCGGGTTTGTCCACGATGCTGCTGCTGGTGATATTTCTGGCGCTGACTTGGTGCGTTTTGAAAATCGAAGAGGCGGCGCGTGAAGAGCAGCCCAATGCACGGCGGTTGCTGTTGTGGTCGCTGGCGGCGGGAACTCTGGTCGGGATTGGGGCTTTGACACGCTATTCATTTGGCTGGGCCGTCATTCCGCTGGTGGCATTTCTGAGTCTTTTTGGTGGGCAGCGACGCGTGCCGCAAGCACTGGCGGCTCTTGCCATGTTTGCGCTGTTGCTGACGCCATGGGTTGCCCGAAACTACGCGGTAAGCGGCACGCCATTCGGCACGGCGGGTTTTGCATGGATTGAGGGGACATATATTTTCCCGAATTTCCGCCTGGAACGGTCGCTCCATCCCGATTTGACGCTTCCGTTCCGCCTGACTCCGTATGTCCACAAATTGCTGGTCAATTTGCGTGTCGTCGTCCAGACCGACCTGCCGAGGCTGGGCGGAAGCTGGGCGACGCTGCTCTTTCTCACGGGTTTGTTGATGGGATTTCGCAATGTAGCAACCAAGCGGATGCGTTATTTTTTGCTGATGTGCCTTGGCGTGTTCATGATCTGCCAGGCGTTGGGGCAAACGCAGCTTTCCGCGGAATCGCCTGATGTTAATTCCGAAAATCTCTTGGTGCTCCTTGCGCCGCTGGTTTTCATGTATGGCATAAGTTTGTTCCTCACATTTCTGGATCAAATGAACCTGCCACTGCCGCCATTGCGTTATTTCGTCATCGCGCTGTTCGTGACGGTATCGTGCCTGCCAATGATTTCCACACTGTCCCCTCCCAAAACACAACCGGTGGCCTATCCGCCTTATTACCCGCCAGAAATCCAGACGACCGCCGGATGGATGAAGGGAAATGAATTGATGATGAGCGACGTGCCGTGGGCAGTGGCGTGGTATGGCAAGCGCCAGTGTGTCTGGATCACGCTGGACGCTGAGAACGAATTCTTCGCCCTAAATGACTATATCAAACCGGTGCAGGCGCTTTATCTCACGCCAGAAACCATGGATGGCAGGTTCATTTCCGACTGGATAACCCCGCACGAATTCAGCTGGGGTTCCTTCATCATCCAAGCCGTTCTTCAAAACCAGATCCCGCCGAAATTCCCCCTGCGTTTTGCGCCTCCGGTAAAATTTCTACCAGACCGGCTTTTCCTGACCGACCGCGAGCGCTGGAAACTGACGCAATAAATTTCACGAAGACGCGCGCCGCAATCTGTCGGCAATTCCGGACCATTCCGGCAAATCCGGCGGCGCTTCAACAACAATCAGCTCCGCGCCAGCTTCATCGCAGCGGTGCAACTCTGCATAAATCGCCCGGGCGAATGCTTCTGCATCGTGGGGAATCACGCTCACATTGGCTGCATCAAACCCCGATGGAATTCTCGTGTGGGCAATCACATGGCACTTTGCCAAATCTGAAACGCGATGCGCGAAGTGATCTCGAAGTTCGTTTTCATCCTTCCAATTCATTACAACAAGTTTTGCTTTCGGCGCATAATGTTTTTTCAACAAGCCCGGACTGCGCAGGCTTTTCTCACTTCCCATTTTAGACTTCTCACTTCCCACCTCGCCGATGACTGCCACGAGCGATTCGGCATGGATCATTCCCGGTCGCAAAATTGATGGCGGCGAAACCGTCAAATCCAAGACTGTTGACTCGATTCCGACCTGGGATTGGCCGCCGTCTACAATCAGTGGAATTTTCCCACCTAAACTTCTGCTAACGTGCTCCGCGTTCGTTGGTGAAATGGAATTGGACAGATTGGCGCTCGGTGCGGCCAATGGAAAATCACATTCGAGAATCACGGCTTGAATAAATGGGTGGCTCGGCCAGCGGATTCCGACGGTTTGGCCACCCGCCGCCACAATTTCCGGGATTTTCTCGGCACGAGGCAAAATGACGGTCAACGGACCCGGCCAAAAACTTCTGGCCAGCTTCTCCGCAACCGGCGGAAAATTTTTCACGCAGCTTTTCGCCATTTCGTTGCTGGCGACGTGTACGATGATTGGATTGTTCGCAGGACGCCCCTTGATTTTGAAAATCTTTGCGATGGCATTTTCTTCGAGAGCATTTGCAGCCAGGCCATAAACCGTTTCCGTCGGCAACGCGACGACTTCACCGGCGCGAAGTAGTTCCGCCGCGTGACGGACGGCCTTTTGAAAAAGCTCCGGCGTGTGGGTGGATAAAACTTCAGCGGTCACGCGCTATTCGTAGCGCAAAGCGTCAATCGGGTCGAGCTTGGACGCTTTCCATGCAGGATAAAAACCTGAGACGATGCCGATGAGGGCGCTGGAAACAAAGGCAATGGCCATCCAGACAAACGGTGTGACGGTCGGCCAATGCCTGATGTAGGCGATGAGCCATGAAAAGCCCATGCCGCCCATGATGCCAATCGAACCGCCAATCGCACTCAACGTGACGGCCTCGATCAGAAATTGCACAAGGATGTCCGCCGCGCGCGCCCCCACAGCCATGCGGATGCCGATTTCGCGGGTCCGCTCGGTGACGCTGACGAGCATGATGTTCATGATGCCGATGCCGCCGACCACGAGCGACACGGCGGCGACGCCCGCGAGCAAAAAGCTCATCGCACGCGAAGTGGCCGTGACGGCCTGCATCAGTTCCAACTGGTTGCGCACGGTGAAATCTTGTTCCTTGCTGCGATGCCGGGTGAGAAGCAAATCCGTGATGTCATTCTGCACGCTGTCTATGACCTTGTCGTTGGCGGCCTGCACCAGAATGTCGTTCACGAATGTGCGCGTGGTGATGCGGTGCATGTGGCTCGTGTATGGGACGACAATCGTGTCGTCTTGATCCTGTCCGAAAAGATTAAAGCCTTTGGCACCTAGCACGCCGACAATCAGAAACGGAAGGTTGCGAATGCGAATGGTCTGGCCAACGGGATTTTGGTTGGGAAATAATTCGTCGGCCACGGTTTGGCCGATGATGGCGGTTTTGGCCAGACTGCGCACATCCTGATCACCAAACATCGCGCCGCTGCCCATGGACCAATTGCGGATTTGCGGGTAATCTGGAGATTCGCCCATGACCTGCGTGTTCCAATTCAGGCCGTTCGCCAGCACCTGTTCGCGGTCGCGCACTTCGGGACTGACTGCCACCACATTTTTTATTCCTGCAATCGCCTTGGCATCCTCGACGGTCAACGTCGGCGCACTGCCCCAGCCTCCGCGCATCGCGCCGCTGGTGAAATTGCCGGAAAACACCGTGATGACACTTTCACCCAGACTGGAAACCTGATCTTCGACCTGTTTCGTTGCGCCGCTTGTCAAACTGACCGAGCCGATGACAGCTCCTACCCCGATGATGATGCCAAGCATCGTCAACAAAGAACGCATCTTGTTCCGTCGCAGCGCGCGCCCGGCGATCCGGATTGAGGCGAAGATTCTCATCTTGGGGAAATGAAAAATGAAAAATGAAAAATGAAAAAGCTGCTCATTCGTAACCTCGTGCTTTTTTCAGGATGGTGATAAAAATGGCAACCAGCTCTCCGGACTCGGATACCAGCGCATTCAATTTCTTCGCCGGAACAATCTTTTCATCCAGCAACAGTTCCAGCCAATACAAGGTTTCGTCCGCTTCCTTCAACCAGTCACCCATCTTGGAAATGAACTCAGCCTTTGAACGCGCACGGTTGGCTTCACGGTAATTGGCACCAACCGAAGTTCCGGAGCGTAAGACCTGTTTGCCAAGGACTTGAGCCACCGCATCCGTTTTGGAAAGGCTGCCATAAAGATGGATGATCCGGCGCGCAAACATTTTGGTGCGCGGCAGCAGATCTTTTTCTTCATTCTTCATTCTTCCTTCACGCCAACTGGACGGCTTTTTGCTCTTGTTTCAATTTTCCGAGCTCCTGCTCCGCGTTCAGCCGGTCGGCCACCTTTTCATCCGTCAAAATTTTCCCGTCGCGCAAAATGACCATGCGCTTGGTGTAACGAGCCACGTCCAGTTCGTGCGTCACCATGACAATTGTGATTCCCTGTTCGTTTAATTTTTGGAACACGCCCATGATCTCGATGCTCGTCTGGCTGTCCAAATTTCCAGTCGGCTCATCCGCGAGCAGGAGCGAGGGCCGGTTCACCAGCGCCCGCGCGATGGCGACGCGCTGCTGCTGCCCGCCGGAAAGCTGGTTGGGATGATGGTCGGCACGCTGGCCCAAACCGACGAGTCCGAGTGCGTGTGTGGCGCGTTCAAACTGTTCTGGCGCGGGAATGCGCACACGGCTGTATTGCATCGGCATCTCGACATTTTCCAGCGCGGACGTGCGTGACAACAAATTGAATCCCTGGAAAACAAAGCCGATTTTTTCGTTGCGGATGTCAGCCAATTCATCGCGGTTCAACGTGGAAATGTCGATCCCGTCCAGCCAGTAATGTCCGGCGGTCGGCCGGTCCAATGCGCCGATCATGTTCATCAACGTGGATTTCCCGGAGCCGCTTGAACCCATGATGGCGACAAATTCGCCCGCTAAAATATCCAGGGAAACGCCCCGGACCGCATGAACGTCCACTTCACCGGTGTGATACGTCTTGTGTATTTCCTCGAGCTTGATGACGTGGTTGGTTTGCACGGTCGGCTTTTTCAAAATCAGAAACGGCGTCCACCGCCGCCGAATGGATTCGAGGTGGCAGCCGGAGTTGCAGCGCCGGCGGAAACCATCCCGGTCACAACCTGCGCATCTTCGTCCAAACCCGAAACAACTTCGGTCGAAATGCCATCGCTAATGCCGGTCTTGATCTGCACCGCCTGCAACACCGCATTTTTCCCGGCACCCGAAAGTACATAAATGGTATGAATGACCGGACGTTCGCCGCGCGCGCGTCCGCCACCGCCGCGGTGCAAACCTTGCCCATAAGCGCCACGATTGCCGACATTGGTCGTTTGGGAAACCTCCGTTGCGCCTGCGCTGGCATTGTTGGTTTGCACGACGGCTGTGTCCGGCGGCCGGAAGCGCAGCGCACCATTAGGAATGGTCAGCGCATCTTCCCGTTGGGCGATGATGATGGAAACATTCGCCGTCATGCCAGGCTTCAATTTGTAGTCCGCATTCGTCACCCCGATCACGCAGTCGTAGGTGACGACGTTATTGACCGTCGTCGGCGAATTTTGCACCTGCGTGACGACGCCGTTGAAATTGCGATACGGATACGCGTCCACCGTGAAGTCCACGCTCTGGCCTTCCACGACACCGCCGACATCGGCCTCGGCCACGCTGGAATCAATCTGCATTTTCGTCAGGTCGTTCGCGATTTGAAAAAGTGTCGGCGTGTTGAAGCTGGACGCCACCGTCTGGCCGACGTTCACCGCTCGGAGGATGATGACCCCGTCCACCGGAGAAAGAATTTTGCAGTAACCCAGGTTGGCGTTCGCGTTGTCGAGCGATGCCTGGTCCAATTGAACCATCGCCTCGGCTTCGTGCAGCGTGGCGATGGCCGTGTCGTAATCGGATCCGGAAATCAATTTGTTCGTATACAATTCGGCGCTGCGCTCCGCCTGGGCCTGCTGCAATTCCAGATTCGCCTTTGCATTCGCCAGATTGGCGGTGGCTTGTTCGACAGCCGCATGATAAGTTGCAGGGTCAATTTCCGCGATCACCTGGCCCTTTTTCACCGGCGAGTTGAAATCCACATAAAGCTTTGTGATGATGCCCGAAACTTGGCTGCCGACGGTCACATTCACCACCGGATTCAATATACCTGTCGCCGTCACCACTTGCGTCAACTCTGTGCGTTCGACCGCCGTAGTCTGATATTGAGGACCGTCGCCGGTACCGCGATTAAAAAACCAGAAGCCGCCCGCCGCGACCACGACAATTGCGGAAACAATGATCAACCATTTAAACATAAAATTAATTGCGCCGCGTTAAACAATTACAAGACGCGGGAAACGGCTTTAAGTTACGCGATTTTCCACCGCTGTCACGCGAACTTTCAGGGCGGCGAACACCATAACAAACCACGTCGGCCGCATTTCTCTCGCCGGAAGTCTCGCCCCGCTCTAAAATTCGTCCGTGCTCGAACAATTCATACGACAACTTGCCGACGCGCGCGCATTGACGGATGAAGAAATCCGGCAGTGCGTGGAACAGCTCGCCGATGAAACGGTTCTGGCGGAAGTCAAAGCCGGCTTTCTGGCCGCACTCGCAAAAAAAGGCGAGACGCACGCAGAAATCACCGCGTTTGCCCGTGCTCTGCGCGAAAAATCAATCGTCCCGCCGCTCGACACAGAAACCCGCGCACGCGAAATCCTCGACGTCGTCGGCACCGGCGGCGACCGGCTCGGTACAATCAACATTTCCACGACTGCGGCAATCATCTGTTCCGCCGCCGGCGTGACCGTAGCCAAGCATGGTAACCGGGCGGTTACTTCGCAAGCCGGAAGCGCGGACGTTCTTGAAGCGCTTGGAATCAAAGTTGATCTCTCGCCCGAAGAAGCAGCACGTTCGCTGCGGGATCATCACTTCGCCTTTTTCTTCGCGCCGAATTATCATCCCGCGTTCAAACATATTTCACCCGCCAGAAAAATCTGCGCCGACCTCGGACAGCGGACAATTTTCAACCTGCTCGGCCCGCTGCTCAATCCTGCTCGGCCATCTGCGATGCTTGTCGGCGTGCCGCGCCCGGAACTGTGCGAGCCGCTCGCGCACGTCCTGAAATCTCTTGGTGTTCGTCGCGCGATGGTCGTGTGCGGAAAAATTCCCGGCGCAGGATTTCTGGACGAGCTTTCAACGCTCGGTGAAAACACGATTGCGGAATTTTACCAGGAGCGCGGATTCACGGTCTCGACGACTATGCCGGAACATTTTCCTTTGCAGCCTGCCACGCTCTCCGATTTGCTCGGCGGCGATAAAATGACAAACGCAAAAATCGTCCGCGAAATTTTGTCCGGCAAGGAACGCGGCCCAAAACGCGACGCAGTTCTACTCAATGCTGCTGCGGCATTGTTCCTCGCAGGAAAATCAAAATCACTCGTCGAAGGCTGGGTTCTGGCTGGTGAAACAATTGACAGGAGCAACGCGGCGGCAAAGCTCGCGGAGCTGGCGCGCTGAATTATCGCGGCTTGTTTCTGGCAGCCTCTGCGGCATCGGCATCCCGGCCTTCTTGCGCGGCATAATGCAAGCCAAGATTGTGCTGCGCGGTTTTGTCGCCCTGACGCGCGGCGCGTATGAACCATTTCACCGCTTCCTGAATGTCCTGCTCGACGCCTCGTCCGGTCTGGTAACAAAGGCCGAGGTTGCATTGAGCAGGCGCGCATTCCTGTTCGGCGGCGGCTAGATACCATTTGGCAGCCTCTGCAAAATCCTGTTCCACAACCTGCCCGGTCTCGTAAAAGACGCCAAGGTTGAATTGCGCCACGGGATACCCGCGCTCAGCAGATTCCTTATACCATTTCACCGCCTCGGCATAATTTTGAGTCACGCCCTGGCCGGTTTCGTAAAGCAGGCCGAGGTTGAACTGTGCCGCCGGGTCTTCCTGTTCCGCCGCCTCGCGCAGCCACCGAGCCGCCTCGGAATATTCCTGCGGCACACCAGCACCGGTCATGTAGCAAACACCAAGATAGCATTGTGCCACCGGATCGTTTTGCTCCGCTGATTTCCGGAACCATTTCACCGCTTCTTGATTGTCCTGATGCACGCCCTGACCGTTTTGGAAGCACACTCCGAGATAGCATTGCGCTTGCGCGTCGCCTTCTTCGGCAGCGTCACGCATCGCTTCAAATGTCTCCCATGTCCGGCGGCTCGACATATTAAAAATCAAAATCCACTGAAACTAGCCATGACATGATGATAATTTTTCGCCCGCGCCAATTCAAGCCGCGATTTGCAGCACAATTTCTCTTCCGCCGGACAAAATTGCCTGCTACAAAATTCCCATGGCAAACAATCTGAAAATCGGCTTTCTCGGCGCGGGCAAAATGGCCACGGCGCTGGCGAAAGGTATTGTTCGCGCGGAAATTATTTTCCCGAAGGAAATCATGGCCGGAGATTTGTTCGAAACCGCGCGAAAAAGTTTCGCCGCCGAGACCGGCGCCAAAACCACTGCGTCAAATTCTGACGTTCTGAAATTCGCAAATGTTTTGATACTGGCGACCAAGCCCGATCAAGTTCCGACTGCAATAGCGGAAATTTCCGGCGCGTTCACAAAAAATCATCTGCTCATTTCCATCGCTGCTGGTGTGACGCTCGCCAGGCTGGAAGCTCTTTCGCCCTCAGGCGCGCGCGTCATCCGTGTCATGCCTAACACGCCTGCGCTCGTAAGCGAAGGTGCGTCGGCTTTTGCGCTTGGCAAAAATGCTAGCGTCGCTGACGCTGAACTGGCGAAAAAACTTTTGTCCGCCGTCGGCGTCGCGCTGCAAGTCAAAGAAAGTCTGCTTGATGCCGTGACCGGCTTGAGCGGCAGCGGGCCGGCCTATGTTTATCAATTCATCGAGGCGTTGAGCGACGGCGGNNCCCGGCGGCACGACGATTGAAGGCCTGCACGCCTTGGAAAAAGGCAAGCTCCGCGCCACCGTGATGAGCGCCGTCCGCGCCGCGACGGAGAAATCAAAAAAACTGGGGCAATAATCAAATTCAACTGCATTTTTGCCCCACCAAACTTGTGGCACAACCAAAGAAGTGAAGTCTTGTTTTTGACTGTAGTCCTGCAACGGTGAATATTTGGGCTGTCTTCCTACAATCTTGAAATTGCTCGGTGTAAATTCCAAGCATCCTATAATTATTGGGATTGCCCAACATAATCCAGCCGATCAATGGAATCACTCGACGAAGATAAAACATATAAAGACAGCGTAGAAAACGATTTGGCGGCATGGATATTTCTAACAACGAAAATGTCCCACCAGGTTTGAGAATCCGATGAATTTGTTCAGCCAAAATCTTTTTTTGTGCATCGGAAAAAGTTTTCAAACCAAAAACTGAAATTACAACATCTGCCGATTCACTCGGCAGTTGATTGGTCAATATGTCCTGCTCAAGCACAGTCACACGCTCGGCTGCCAATTTGTCTTTTCTCGCTTTGGCCTGCTCGCACATCCGGCGACAAAAATCCACAGCAATAATTTCTCCTTTTGCGTTTAGCTTGTTAATCAAGGCCGAAAAAGAATCGCCATTCCCCGACATGAGTTCATAAACCGTTGCCTCTGGTTGGATGCCTGCTTGAAAAACACATTGATCGCGCCAGATTTTACTGAATCCAAACGATGAAATAAGATTCGTCAGCCGATAGGAAGCAGACATTTCCTCAAATAATTCTCGCACATAAGAACTATCATAGATGTCCGGCTGACTCATAACTGATTTTTATTTTAGTATTTCCCGCACATCCACTGCGTCCATTCCCGCCGAACGAATCGCCTGCATTCCCAAATCCGTGTCCTCGTAGCCACGGCAGAACTTCGGGTCAACGCCGATGCGCCGCGCAGCCTCGACAAAAATATCCGGCGCGGGCTTCTGGTTTTTTACCATCTCGCTCGTCACCACCGCGCCGAACAGATGCCGGATTT
>PKZR01000100.1 GCA_003133815.1 Limisphaerales bacterium
AATGCCGCCGCCGCTGCCGCCGTTGCCGCCATTGCCACCATTACCGCCGGGGCTGCCAAGACCGCCAGGACCGCCGGTGCCGGCGGTGTTGCCGCTGATGTTGCAACTGGTCAGGGTTAACATGCCGGCATTCAAAACTGCACCGCCGTTGCCGCCATCACTGCCGTTGCCACCACCATATTGCCCCATGGTTCCGATCGAGAGATTCCCGTCGGTCAAGGTTATGCCGGAAAGGCTGCTGGTGGTTCCGGCTGCGAACTCGAAGAGGCGGATGCCGGAATTGCCGTTGATGATGAGATTGTTCGCCCCCGGGCCAATGATGGTCAGGTTGTTGGTGACGAGCAGTTCGCCGCTGGTCAAGCCGATGGTGCCGTTGGTGGCGAAGGTGATGGTGTCGCCGGAGACGGAATTCAGGATGGCATTGCGCAAGGTTCCCGGGCCGGAATCGGCCAGCGAGGTGATGACGTTGGTGGCGGGCAGCCGGAGGAAGAATTGGTCGCCGCCTAGGCTGATGCCGGCGCTGTTGGAGGCGATCAATTGGAAATGATAAGGCGTGTTTTGGGACAGGCCGGTGATGAGATTGGAAACAGTGAGCGCGATATTGGTCGCGGCCAGAATGTTCGTCGCGCTGAAGCTGCCGTAACTGATGGTAGTGCCGTATTGGAAATACGCCGCCGTCACCCCGCCATTGGGAAGCACCGTGCCGTTGAACACGGCACTGGACGGGGTGAAGCCGCCCGCCGGGAGAGTGCTGGCAACCGGCAATCCGACGGGCGTGTTGAAAACCCGGTCGGTGCCATTCGTCGTTCCCGCACCGTTAACGGCGACCAGTTGAAAATGGTAGGTGGTGCCGGGCGACAGGCCGGCCAGGAAGTTGGACACGGAAAGCGCGACGTTTGTCGCGTTCAGATTGTTGGTCAGGGTGTAGCTCCCGTAGTTGGTCGTGAGGCCGTATTGGAAATAAAAGAAGGCCGGGCCATTGCCCGGATTCACCGTGCCGTTGAGCGTGGCGTTGGTCGGGGTGATGCCGCTGGACGGAAGCGTGACAACGGTGGGGATTACCACGCTGGTGTTGAACGTCTGATCCGCGCCGACGGAGATACCCGCGCTGTTGCTGGCCACCAGTTGGAAATGATAGGTCGTGGCCAGCGAGAGGCCAGTGATGAGGTTTGTGACCGGCAACGTCGCATTGGTGGAGACCAGGAAATTAGTGGCGCTGAAACTCCCGTAATTCGTGGTGATGCCGAATTGGAACCATGCGATGGTGGCGAGGCCATTGGGGCTGACCGTGCCGTTGAGTGTGGCTTTGGTCGGGGTGATGCCGCTGGCGGTCAGCGTGGTGGCGATTGGCACTGGCTGGTTCAACAACAGGTCATTGGTGCTGAACGCGCCGGCGGTGAAGGTGAAGACACGCACTTCGTCCAGACAACCGTTGAACTGTTCATTGGCCGGATTCTGCGGATCCGCCGCCACGCCAAAAACCCCGGTGGGAGTCACCGGTGCCGCCGTGCTGGAACCGGTAGCCACGCCGTTCACATAGAACGTCGTCGTGCCGCTATCCCGCACGAGCGCGAGATGCGTCCATGTGCCGGAAGTGGCCGAGCCTGAACCGACAAACGCCACCCCGCTTAACAAGCCATAATACGTCGCCCCCTGTTTATAAAAGCCCCACCCGCCGCCGGCGGTGCTGCCGTTCACAGCCAGACATTCGTTGGCCGTCGTGTTGTTCGGGTTGACCCAGCACTCCATGCCGAAATTGTCCGTCGCCGTGGTGACCAGCGCATTGGTGCCATAGCCGGTGCCGGCAAAATACACGCACCACGCGCTGCCGGTGTGCGCGGCGGCGGTGGCGGAGACGTTGTTGGTGTAGGCGACCGAACCCTGCAAGTTCATGGTCCTGCCGCCGGTCGGGTCGGTGGTGCTGGTGGCCGGGCCGTTGGCCACGCCCGGATCGTTCTCACCCATGCGCCAGTAGGACAAGGTCGTGACTGTCGCCTGCGCGACGGGCGTGAGGATGAAATTGAAAACTGTGATCAGCAAAGCGGCGACCAGCCAGAGCAGAGTTCGAGTCTGTTTCATGATTCCTTGGCATGTGAGCTTCGGTTCAACACCAGTGTCACTAGGGTTTCTGATTCGCAGTCTTGGAACCGACCAGACTGCAATTTATTAATTTGGGATTTCCCATTTGGTTTGTTGTCCATGACCGGCGTGGACTCTTTTTTGTGATTTTGGTCATTTTCGTTCCGACTCATAGTTTTGCAAGTCCATTTTCAAGTCCGCCAACGGTTTTTTCCCAGCGCGGGAGGTGTTTCGACGCCATTGTTGACTCCAATGCTCATTTTCTTCTGGAGATGAACACACCGCCTCCATTGTTGCCATGGTTTTTATGCGAATCCTTTCACTTTTCCTTCATCCAGATGCCGCTGCGAATCTCAGCCGTCCAATCCGTTCCAAAATCTTGCTGGTCGCTGACGCGAATCCTGGTCGCGAACCACGCGAACCATTTGGAAGCCCGTCAGGGCTGGCATATTTGTAGATTGCATCCGTAAAAACAATCCAAGCTCCGTAGGAGCGACATCGTGGTGGCCGTCCGCAAGGACTATGTCGCTCCCACGGAGCTTTTGATTTACACGCGGACATTTCTACAAAGATGCCGCGCCGACGGCGCTGGGGACCGGTGGGACTGCGCTGAAGGCGCTACGGAAATTAGCCTAGGGTTGGAGCGAAGCGACTACCCTAGGAAATCGTCCCACAAAATAATTCTCCCTCTCCGCGCAATCCTTCGCTCGCGGGAGCGGGAGTGCAGTGTGAATCTCAAGGTTTCATGCTCCGCAGACCCGCGCGCCGGGCGCGGAGGGCCAGTTGCTTGGCCCGTTCCTCGCCATGCTTGCGGATGGAAAACTGTTTCTTGCGCACCACGCCCAGCTCCGGGCTCCACGCCGCCACCCAATATTTCCGCCACGGCCGGACCTTCCGGTCAATCACCCGCCGCACCCCGCAAATGCCAGACCGGCTCCTGCGCCGCACAATCTCCGCGTTCAGGCGCCGCATTTTGCGGATGGGCAGCCCCAGTATTTTCAGCAGCTTCCCGCGATGCTCCACCGCCGCCGCCAGGGCCGCCGCCCGACCGCCGTATGTCTTGTCAGTAAAAAAGGCGGAAAAAATCTCCCCGTTCCGTGCCGCGCGCAGAAAAAACCCGTGCGTGCGGTGCGACGGCTGGTCAATCCGGCTGATGCCCGGCGTCTTGGATGGCTTGTTCATGGTCGGCAACGTTGCCAAATCATAGTCCAGTGCGGGACAACCGGCAACATCCGCAAGGATTCAAAAATCCACACGTGGCAGCGCTGTTCACCTCGATCTCACCGATCAACATCGTGATTTGTTCCTTGGACAGGCTGTAACGCGCGCACATATTGGCAAAGGCTAAAGGCTGAAGGCTAAACGCTAAATGTTTCCTTTCGATTTTTTGTCAATCGTTGTGAAAATGGCGATGAGTTGGCGCGTTTCGTCGAGCAGGTCGGCCATTGGCGCAGCGGGAACACAGCCGCTGTCCACCAGCAGTTCCAGCCAATACTCGGTTTCTTCAATCTCCTTGAGGCAATCGCCGATTTTGGAAATGAACTCTGCCTTGGAACGGCCACGCGACGCCTCGCGATAATTCGCCCCGACGGACGTGCCGGAACGAAGCACCTGCTTGCCGAGCACCTGTGCCACCGTGTCGTTCTTCGGCAATTTGGAATACATGCGGATGATCCGCAGCGCAAACTCCTTTGTCCTTGGCTTCAAATCTTGGGGTTTCATAACGGAAAATCTAAAGGATAAATGCTAAACGCTAAAGCGATTTTCGTTGCCGGTCCTTTTTAGCCTTTAGCCTTCAGAATTTGGCCTTCGTTTATGCCTTCCGCCTTCAGCCTTTAGAATTTAGTCTTTGTTTCAAGCTGTCCAACCTGAATCAACCGCCAACCACGCGAATGAGTCAACGCGTCACGGACAAGACAAAAGTTTTGATTTATTGCAACTCAACTACTGCGTCTTCCATGTTCAGATGGATTGTGACTCTGTGAACATGTTCAATTCCGAACCAGATTGAGAAATTAAAGAGACGAATTGCACCGAAATGTAAATCAGCTTTCCTTTTAATCTAAAACGAACAAATATTCATCAACGTCGCCGCGTTTGAACGGAGAAGCGCTGACAAGACTCTTTCGGTTTAAGATTCGAACTTTGGCGTCAGGGTATAGTTGCCTTATGCTTGTGTGGCACGCATTTGTGACAATAACGCGAGACCCTCTTTTGGCTGCTTTTTTACAAGCGTTTGCCAACCTCTTTTGATCTGCCCAGGAAAAGTTTTTTTCATTGTATCTGACAAATCCATTGCAATTATGCGCTACGGTGTAGGTTGGATCACAATATACCACATCGCCTTTACCAGCTCGATCTAATAGAGGTTCAAAATCGCTGACTACTATACTAGACATTTC
>PKZR01000085.1 GCA_003133815.1 Limisphaerales bacterium
GGAGCGCCGGTTTTTGAAGACGAGCATGTCGCCGTGTTCAAGCTGTGATGGTGGTGGTCACATCGCAATGCAGCACGATGGCTTCCGTCTCCGGCAGGCCGGAAAGAAAATTGGACGAGAGCGTCAACGGGCAATGCAATGCTTCAGCCCAGCGTCTTCAGCCGCCGGTCAAAATCCTTCCGGTTGATGAGGTCAATGACCTGCAAATGGTCAGCATGCAGGCGGAAGAACAGCCGGTAATCCGAACCGATCCGTTGCCGCATCACATTCGGCACTTGCTTGAGCCGCAGCGCCCCGACGAACGCCGCCGGTTCCCCCGCCGCCAGCCGTCCGATCATGATCATGGCGGCGCGCGCGACATGGCGCGGAAAAGCAGCCAGCGCCGCCTGAAATCCCTTGGGAAATTCGATCAGTCTTACCGGGTGAACTTCCACCGCGTTCTGCGGCAGCAATGATTCGTCCTCGCGGTCCGGGGCTTCCGCCTCAGCGGGCACAACGGCGGCGGCGTTTTGCTGAAGCGTTTCCAGACGGGTGAGCACCTGGTGCAAGTCGCGCCGCAGATCGTTCCGTTCGTGATGACGTTCCTTGAGCGCCGATTTTAATCCGTCCACCTTGCGCCGCATTTCCTTCAACGGCAGTTCGTCCGCCACAACTGGTGTGGCGGTTTTGGCGGGTGGCGGCGCGAGAAGTTGTTTTCGTTCGCGGCGAGCAATCTCCTTTTGCATGTGCGCCAGCGATTCCTTGAGCTGCTGCACCTCCTGCGCCTTGGCGTCGAGATTCTGGCGGGCCTTGCGCAGTTCCGCCGACTCCTGCTTGTGATCATCCTCCTGTTCGGCAAAGCGCTGGTCCAGCACGTCGGCGATGGGATCGTCTGGAGATAGGTTCAACTTGTCACGCGTTTTCAAAATCGTGTCAAAAACCCGGCCCGCCTCCCGCTGGGGGAGGATGGGGATCGCCCCGCGCCCGACCAATATGCCCAGCGCGCGGAACCTGGAAAACATCAACGCGAGCGAGATGCCCTGCAATTCATCTGGCGTGTTTTTTTGCAGGGCGCTGTCGGCGCATTCATCCAGCAGTTTGATCAATTCCGCCGGGTTGTCCTCCGCGAGCAGCAGGGCCGCTTCCGCGTAAATTTCATCCTGCAACTTGACGGGATCGGGATACAGCTTCACCAGCCGGCGAATGGACGCCTTGTGGCCGGCGCGGGTGGCATAAAACATCACGTCCATCCAGAGCGTTTCCCGGTCTTCGAGCCAGAACAGTTTTTCAAACGCGGCGGCGGCGCGGTCAAACAGGTTGAAGCCGCACAGCCGGAGGACATACGGCTCCACCAATTCCGCGGGAATTTTTTCAAAGTCCAGATGCTCCAGCACGAACGGGTCGGTCCGGTTCAGGCGCTCCAAAGTCAACTGTGTCTCCGGTTGGTCAGCCAATTCTTCCGTGGTCAAACCGGCCACTTCGGAGGAATGATGCAGGCGCTCCTGATCCTTTTCCAAACAGCACTGCTTGTATTTTTTTCCGCTTCCGCAGGGACAGGGTTCATTGCGCCCGATCTTGGCCACCGCGCGGCGCAGCGTGCCGCCGGAGGTCAGAATATTCGTAGGCTTGTCGTAGACAAAATCCAGCGGTGCCTGGCGGCGATGTTCGAGCAGGCCATTGCCAACCCGCAATGCGGTTTCCTGGAGCGACTGCCATTTCTCCGGCGAGGCGTCCAGATACCAAGTTTTGGTCAAAGCCAGCAGACCGCTGTCTTTGGTTTGGAGCGCCAAGGTGATCAAACAGCCCCGCGCCTCTGCCTGAAGTTTCGGATGGCGTGCCAGCATCCGTGCGCGGGGAATGAGATGTTCCGGCAGTTTGCCTTCCCGGTGCTCCTGACACCACGCCGCCGCCAGCAGCAACGCCGCCGCTTCAGGTGTCGGATATAATTGTGTTTGCTCGATGGCCGCCATCAAGTGTTCCGCAAGGTCTCCATGAAACCGGGTGATCAATGGAAACCACGCATATCCCGGAAGCATCACAGCCCCGCGCACCAAATGCCGGGCATCCACCCGCCGTTCCCGGCTCAACACCGCCACAATGATCAGCATGAAGGCTTTCTGGTCACCCGCCTGCACCGTCTCCGCCATTAATTCATCCAGCGCCGCGTCGTCGACCGGCAGCAGTTCCGCCACCCGCAGCACCGCCGCCTTGTAAAAGCGGGCCTGCTCGATGAACTGGCGCAACTCTGGCTTCATGATTGATAATTCTCCGCCGAAGTGGTGCGCGGTCGCTACACATATATTGCGAAATTTTATGACAACAAATGGTGAGCGGATTTGACGGGAGATTTCATAATTGTTTGGAACGGACGGAAAGGCCTTTTGGAAAAGGGTTTTTTGTTCCCGCCTGCTGAACAACAAAACATAACCGCTGATTTTTTTGGCGAATAACTTTGTGAAAAAGAAAAACAACTTTGGCTTGATGCAGATTCTCCAAAGGCGATGCTATCCGTCATGATTGATTCCGTTTCCGACATCGCAGGCGCGACGGCAGATTTGAAAAAAG
>PKZR01000107.1 GCA_003133815.1 Limisphaerales bacterium
CCGGTAATGTTGACCGGCTTCGCTCAGTTTTGATTGAACTCGACTCTCGTTCGTCAAAACTTGATTCCCTGACGGTGCGTGATCCACAAAATCATCTACCAAAGCTTTGGCAGTTGTTATGTGAAAAGCTTGGAGCACGATACGAAGCTGTTGCCTTCAATCCGGCAACTGATGCGAAAGGCGAAACGTCTGACCTCGTCCAAATCCAGTCAGTGCTTCGTGAAAGCCATTCTTCGCAGCGTCTCAAGTTAAGAGGTGACCGGTCAATATTGTGCCTTACAGCGTTTTCAGAAGTCACGCTTGCGAACGGTGCTGCACAGTTGCTCCAAAACCTTCGCCACACGTCCAACGTGCCGACCACTCTGGTTGCAGCGGAAAGCGCCGGCCCATTGGAACAGGCACTTTCCTCGTTAAATGAGCCGACAGTGGGGTTTCAACCCGGTTCGACCGCGCGCCCGATACCGCAGGTGCTGCTGCTTGCACTGCGACTATATTGGAAGCCTGCTGATCCCCGCGCTCTGCTGGAATTTTTAGCACATCCCGCTTGTCCGGTCGCTGGCGCGCTACGGTTCAAACTTGCGAATGTGATTGCGGAATGTCCCGGTATCGGCGGGCATCAATGGCAGGCAGCCATTGCCGCAACCAAGGAGAATATTGAAAACTACGGCAAGCTCAACGCGGATGAAAAGAAACAGGCAATTGAGCGAGTTGAGCAAGATTTGAAGAATTGGCTGGTGGTTGCCGAGTTTGAGGCCAAAGCAGGGGCAAGCGGTGCAAAACTTTCGGAATGTTGTGCGCGCGTGGCACGGTGGTCGGCTCTCCAGTCGGTCGCCGATGGCGTGTCAATTATCGAGGCGCATCAATTCCGGGCGCTTGCCTCGCTCAGTTCGGAAATGGCCGAACTGCTCCAGTTACAACCCACCATCACTCGAAGTCAGTTGGAACGGTTACTTCATCAAGTCAGTGGAACGGGCTGGCCCGGCGGGTCTGCAATCGAAGAACTTGGCCACGTTCACCGCGCGGCACATCCAGGTGCCGTAAATGAACCGGTGGATAATATGGTATGGTGGAAATTTAGCGAGCCGGCGCCTTCGGCCAAGTTACCTTGGACAACGCAGGAACTAGAACAGCTACACGCGCATGGTGCCGCATTCCCAACGCCGGAAACCTTGGCGGAGATGGAGACCACGAGATGGCTTCGTCCAGTTTTGGCCACCAAAAATCAACTGGTTTTAATTTACCCGCGTCAACGCGCCGGCGAGCCAGTTGCCCACCATCCCTTGCTTACCCGATTATTTTCACTTCTTGATAAGGCGAGCAAACCGTTACCGATTGTTGATTTGGATTATTTAGTTTCCGCCGGTAAAGCCGCCGCGCCGTGGCATTTCGCGCAAGCGAACCATCGTCCGCTGCCAGCATTGCGCCGCTGGTGGAAATTAAATGTCTCCGAGCACCTTCAACCTAGAGATGCTGAGTCATATTCGAGCGCCGAAAAATTTATTTACAACCCAAGTGCGTGGGTATTGCACTACAAAGCCGGGTTGAAAACCGGGCCAGTCGCCAGTCTGCGTCTGCAAGCTGATTATCGGCAAGAAGGCACATTGCTTCATCGAGTGCTTGATCTTTTGCTGGCCACGACCGGAAAGTCATTGAACTGGCAAACTTGCTCGCAATCAGAATTAAATTCGTGGATGGAAGAAATATGGCCGCCACTGCTTGAACAGGAAGGAGCTAACCTGCTGCTTCCTGGGAAGCGGGCGGACGCTTTGAAGCTTCAGGAATTGGGCAAGCAGGCTATCTGGGAACTTATATTTCAGTTGCGTCAGGCAAAAGTGGTGGAAGCCCGTGCGAATCAAACACTCCAATCGGTGTCATTTGTCGGAGGGCAGATCGGCGGCATTATTGATTTATTGGCGCGAAACCAACAGAACCTTATCGCGGTGGTGGATTTGAAATTTGGCGGAATGGATGTCCGGGAGCAGGAGCTTCGCGAAAACCGTCCGTTGCAACTGGCGATTTACGGTCATCTCTTGCGTTGTCAGGGGCAAAAGGAATGGCCAGCAAGCGCATTTTTCCTGCTTCGGCGGCGGCGGCTCATTGCGACGACGAATACATTCTTCCCAGAAGCGAAAGTTGTCGCATCCAGATTTCCACCCGGCGAGCTTCAGCAGTGCTGGACGGACTTCGAGCAGGTCTGGCGTTGGCGTCGGCAGCAGCTCGACACAGGTTGGGTTGAACTGACACCGGTTGCCTTAGATGTGTCTGAGAGTCCCGATGAAGCACCTGACTCAACTCCGCCGCTCGCCCATTGGGCTGCCACCGAAGACCATACCAAATATAACGAATATGATGCTTTAACCGGCTGGAGGGCGGACGCATGAAAACGAATATCACGTTTATCAGTGCGAGCGCAGGCAGCGGCAAAACCCACCGTATCACGGAGGTCATTGAGGAACGTCTCTCAAAAGGGACGTGCCGCCCCGACGGGTTGATCGCGACCACCTACACCGTCAAAGCGGCGCAGGAACTTCGCGAGCGAGTGCGACGTAGTCTTTACAACTCCGGGCATCCTGCTTTGGCCGAACGCTAGCACGAAAGTCTGATGGGAACAGTTCACGGCGTTTGCGGTCAATTGCTCCAGCGTTTTGCATTCGAGGCCGGCATCTCGCCCCAAATTGAAATCCTCTCCGAAGAAGACGCCGCCTCACTGCTGGTTCAGGCAATTGAGACCGCCGTAGATTTCGACGCGCTCAATCGGCTGCAACGGCTCGCCGATATTCTCGGCCAAAAAAACGCCCAGACTTTTGAATACTCATGGAA
>PKZR01000032.1 GCA_003133815.1 Limisphaerales bacterium
TCCGTTCGGGAATGAAAACAAGATCGCCTGGCTGCAACGGCAGGTCGTCCTCGGTTTTCCCTTCTTCAAGAATCCGGGAAACATTCACGATGAAAGTTTTGTCGCCGCCGGGGCCGGTTCCAGTGCTGCGGGTTACCTTAACGTTTTTTTGATCTGCATAATCTGTAAAACCACCCGCCCGCAAAATGGCCTTGCTCACCGTCAACACTTCGTCGCTGGAGATGTCCTCCGGTCCCGGGGCGCGAATGGCACCAACGAGGTAAATCTTGCCCCGGCTCCCGGGCTTTGAATCCACGGCAATGATGACCGTGGCCTGCTTGTAATATTCCTTTTCCAGTTCCGCCTTCAGGGCAAGCGACAGTTCCTTGCAGGTCTTGCCGACCGCCGGATAACGGCCAATGTAGGGAACCTGCAAATCGCCCGAATCGGTGACGACGAGGTGAACAGGATCATCCTCATCTTCAATGATTTGAAAGCTTAATTGATCGCCAATCACCAGCCGGTATTTGTCATCAAGCACATTTGCGGCGTTTGTTGTGCCGGGAGTCACAGCCGCCGCTGGCGACACGATGACCGGGATCGCCGTGTTTGACGCCGCATTTGTTGCAACCGCGGTATCTGCGGCATTCAGAACACTGCAACCGCTCAGCACACTGGTCATGCCAGCCCCAACCAGCACCATCCTGACCGCCAATGCCAGGTTGGAAATGCACATCAAACAATGTCCCAAGATGAAGCATTGAACATCCTGCAATTTTCTGTGGGATGATGGAATTACGCGGGTGTTCATTGGGGAAAATGGTAGGTCAATTGAAGCCCGACCATGTTTTGGGTGTAACCGTCGTTCGGCATGCCGGATGATCGCACCGTAATCCGGTAATCCAAACTCAAATCGAGCCGGCTTGTAAGCGGATGTTGAAGGCTCAACTCGCCGGTATACCAGTCAAAAGTGCCGTTGGGATTCCCAGGCAAATTTCCAACGCTCCCCACACCCTGGTCGCCGTGTTCATAAGAAATGGAGGTGACGAAGTCCAGGCCGTTGATGATTTTCCAGGTGATGTTCGGACGGACATACCAGTCTTCAACCAAATCCGACTGGGCACCGGCCTGGACTTCGCGTCCGATGCCGAGAGAGTAGCTGATGGTATCCCTCGGCTGATGGGAGATGTTGACGCTGGCATACCACGAATTCTGGCTTGCAGTCTGGATGTTGGTGCTGGTGTTTGCAAATTGATTGATGGAATAGCCGCCACGAACGGTCAAGGTAAAATATGCGCCGGGCCGGAACTCCACATAGGGTCCGACAGAGTAGGCGTTGTTGTTGTTCAAGGCTGTCTGCTCATAGGTTGTGAAGGAGGCGCTGGACTCCATGCCGACGGTCACCTTGGGATGCACTTGCAGAGAGGCGCGTGCAAAGAGCATTTCCGAGGCATTATTGATGTCATCAAATTCACTGCGGGTGGCAATGACATTCTGGTGATCATAACCGGCGGACAACGTGACTTGATTCAAGTCCCAGGTGCTGGCAAATCCGGCGGTGTTTTGCAAGGTGCCGTAACTGGGGGTGTTGACCACGGTTGCATCCTGGGACGCATCCTGAGAATAACTGATCCAGTCGTGAAGGCTNNNNCTGGGTGAGGTTGACATTGTCGTTCCAATCAAATCCCAGCGACGGAACAACCAGCATTTGAAAGTCGCCCTTCTTGAAAGTGTAATCTTGGGACTGCATCTGCTGATTCCGAGACGCCGCCGCCGCGTCGCCTGCAATCGAATTCTGCAGGGCCTCCTGCGCCGATGCCGGCAGGACCGCCAAAAGAACAGACAAGGCAACCCATCGGCAATGATTTTTATTAAGGCAAATCAACCCAAATAAACGTAGATCAAGGCAAAGCATAAGCTCGGTTTCAGCCTTCATTCGTTTGCCCTCGTTTCAGACAGATTACTCTTCATTTTTGACAGCGCTTGCGCCCCAAACATCAAATCACGACGCTTCAAATCCTCCAAAATATTAGGCCCGTCTTTTATTTTATCGGCAATCGTCGTGACAACAGCCGGGTGGAAGGATTCGATCTGGCCACCCAAAGGGCAAGAACCATCGGCCAGCAGCGGGCAGACCGGCTTGTTTGCAGGCTTGCGCTCCTGATTGTTTGCAACCGAACCCATTTTTGACTTGCGCCACTGGCCCGGACTGGTGCCGAAACGCCGCTTAAAGCAGGTGTTGAAGAGGCCCAGATGGTTGAATCCGCATTGGTCTGCCACGTTGATGATTTTTACGTCAGCATCCCGCAGCAGCGATATGGCCTTCAACATGCGCATTTCCATTCTCAAGGCAGCCACGGAAACTCCAAAATGCTGGTGAAACAGGCGGTTGAGGTGGCGGCGGCTGCAACTGAACCTGTCGGCCAGTTCGCCCACGGAAAGATTGATGAGTTCGGAGGCTGAAAGCTTTTCAAAAACCTGCACCATGTGGTCTTCCGTCCGGGCATAGCCGCTCCGCTGGGACTGCCCTTCCTTGAATTCCATTGACAAAATGGCGGCGGCAATCCGGATTAGCTGGCCACGATGATCCAGATTAAACTGTGGTGGAACCACCCCCAGCAACGATTGACATTCCGTCGCCAATTGACTGCTCGCCGGGTAAAGCTTGGTTGTTTTGAATCCTTCGGTGATGTTGTGCAGTTGGCTGATTTCATGGCTGGCGAACAGCGGCAGCAAGTTTTCAAAGCAAACCGAAAATGTCCAAAAAAGGAACTCCCCCTTTTTATCCCATAAAGCAAGCTTGGAACCAGCAGCTCCATTAAAAGCAAGAACATCCCCGGGCAAAAGACGATGAGTGGCCATTTTTGAGGAGAATTTGCCAACCCCGCCCTTGGAAAACAGAAAAGTCAGCCCTTCCCCTGCTTGCTCCAATTCCTCAGGGTATTTTAGACGGGCCAGTCGCAAAGCCAGATGGTCTTGTTTGTTCAGTTTATACCTCAATAAACATTGTTTTTGTGAATTCGCCGGTCCTTGGTTGCGCGGCAACAACCTCTAAGCAACCAAGCCAACCCTGATGACGCATCACGATATTTGCTAATGTTTGCTTTCTCGCTTTAGGCGCCGACATTCTGATGTCAATCCCTTGGTGCAGTCAAGACATGCTTGCTTTTAAAACCGTCATGATCCTCATATGCCCGCGTTTTAAAAAACAGGCGTTGCTCAGTTATTAGCGCACCATAATAGATTAAGAGGTGAACCCGCTCAAAAGTCTATACACATTTAAAACAATATGATGCATATTTGGGACATTGATGTGATTAATGGCTCGCACCACCTGTCTGCGACAAGGTTGAGTGTCCAAGAATAATGCATACAGCCTAATGTCTGCGTGCCTTTTTATGGGTTGAACCATTTTCAAGGAATGCTGTGAACATCCTCCCTCGCTGAATGTTCTTGGGATGCAGATTGCTATTGATTTTGACAACTGGAAAATAGGCGAGTATTTTGGCAGTAGCGACCGTAGAAATAAGGCATAATCGCAGTGCAATTCCAAAAGAAAGCAAGCCGGAACAGGATGGGTAATCGGCTGTATTTTTGATTTGCCACAAAATGTCGTGACGGCTCAGAACAACAAATTTACCGCAATTTTAAGGAGTTTAGTCAATTTCTTACCTGCGATTGATAATGGCAGCGATATTGCTCATACCGATGCCATGATGCAGGCACGTCATTTTGTTCGGAGCCATAGTTTGTCGTTTTCTTCACTGCGCTTGTTGATTTGTGCAGTGATTTTCGTTGGATTGCCCGCATCGCAGGCCAATTTCGTTACACTTATTTGGAATCCCAGCGTTGATTCGAATGTCGCAGGCTATAAAATCTATTATGGCGTGACTAGCGGCTTATACACCAACACGATTGACGTTGGCAATGTGACGAATGTGACAATCAGCGGTTTGGCTCCTTATACAACTTACTTTTTTGCAGCAAAGTCTTATGATTCTTATGGTGTGTTAAGTGATTTTTCGAACGAAACGAAATTAATGGTCTACCCGCCGGCAACCGTGTCCCCAACATCCAATGTCCCCGGCCAGATTACCTTTAAGATTTTAGGCGGTGTTAACGTCGTTTCCGCCGTTACAAATGTGATATCATCTGTCACCAATGTAGTGCCCGGCGTTACAAATTATTACAATGTTTTGTATGCCGTGCAGGCATCCACTGATCTTATCCATTGGGTTGCGATCCAGACAAACGTCGCCCCATTTACTTTTGTGGATCCAAACGCAAGCCAGTTCAGCCACCGCTTCTACCGCACAGTTAACATTGCCAGTCCGGTGGCTGATTCAATGCCTGTCTTTGCTCCAAAGCCCCTTGTCAACGGCCAACTGACATTTAATGTTCCCGGCGTAACAAATGTTCCATTGCAATATGTCGTGCAAGCTTCCACCGACCTCGTGAACTGGGTTTCGTTGCAGACAAACACCTCTCCATTTGTGTTTGTGGATACAAACGCAAACCAGTTCAGCCAGCGATTCTATCGCACATTCTATCTGCCGCAGCCTTGAGCCGAAGAATTCGCGCCAACCACAAAATCAAATTAATTCCAGATCTGAGGCTTCGAGCTTGACGGCAGCAGCCTGGCTGATGAAATCCAGCCGAAGCAAAACCGTGGTCATGCCGTAACGCTTTTCCACCCAGCCTTCGATTCCCCGCAAAGGCCCGTTTTTGATTTTTACGCGCATGCCTTCGCCGATTGTCGGCGCAAGACGGATTTCCAAATCGGTTTCCAATGCACGCGTGACCTCGTCCATCTGCCGGACGAACAAATCCTGATCGGCAATTTCGAGAAGATTGGCCAGATGATCGCTTTGCAGAACCACTCCGCGTTTGTGTGCCGGGATATGTAGAAAAACATAACCTGGAAACAGCGGCTTTTTAAACACAGCTGTTTTTCCGCGATACTTGTGAACCGACTGGTAACAAAGCAACCGGGCGTGAAGTTTTTCCCGCCCGCAATATTGCAGCAGTTTTTTCTCGCAGCGCGGACGTGTATGTGCGACATACCAAAGCTGATGACTCATGCCCATCAGCTTGTTTGCCCGCAGGCGGGTGTCAACTGCAGAGTTTATTTGCTTTTGGCCGCAAAGGTTCTGTTGTATATGAAATTTCGGAAAATCGAAAAACGAAATGAAAAAAGTCGGTTTGATACTGGTGGTGGATGACAGCAGCGAAATTCGCCAGTTGTTTGCAATCTGTCTGCGCAAGGCGGGATATGAGGTTCTGGAGGCGGCAACCGGCAAGCATGGCCTCCTCCTGACCCGGGCGTATTCTCCGGATTTGGTGCTTCTTGATGTCCGGCTGCCGGATATCAACGGTGTTGAAGTCTGCCGGCAAATCAAAAACGACCCGTCGCTGAAAGATGTATTTGTTGCCTTGTGTTCCGGCGAGGCGACAAACGAAGAGGACAAGGTGGGCGGTTTTCATACCGGCGCGGATGAATATCTCGTCAAACCGCTTGGCATGCAGGAACTTTTGGCGCGGGTGCAGACGCTGATGCGACTCCGCAACACAACCGCCGCGCTCCGCAAGAGTGAAGATCATCATCGCCGGTTGATTGACATCCTGCCGGATGCAGTCTGCCTGATTCACCCAAAAGGCCGTCTGTCGGCGGTCAATTCCCAGGCGCTGGCATTGCTCGGTTATTCCAGTTCCGATGAACTGCTCCAAAAGAATATTTTTGATCTCACCCCGACAAATGAGCATGAACGCATCAAGACAGACATCATGATTGCGTTGAAAACGGGTATAATTCGCAATGTCGAATATACCATGTTCAGAAAGGACGGGACTTCTTGCCATGTGGAATTAAGCGCGACTGTTTCACTTGGTTTCAACGACCAGCCAGCCGGTCTGTTAAGCGTGGTGCGCAATATCACCGAAAGCAAAAAAGCGCAATATGCCCTTCAGGACAGCGAGGAGCGTTTCCGGCAAATGGCGGACAATATTCAGGAAGTTTTCTGGATGAGCACGGCGGACAAAACCAAAATCATTTATGTCAGTCCGGCATACGAGAAAATCTGGGGACAATCATGCACCAGCCTTTACGATTCACCCGAAAACTGGATTAAGGCCGTTCATCCCGATGATCGCAAAGGTGTGGCTGAAAGCGCCATAACAAAACAGGCCACCGGCGAGTATGACGAAGTTTATCGCATTACGCGCCCCGACGGTTCAATCCGTTGGGTTCAGGACCGCGCCTTTCCCATTCATGACGCTTCTGGGAAAATCTACCGCATTGTCGGCATCGCCGATGACATCACCAAGCGCAAGGAAGCATGGGACGCCTTGGGCGAAAGCGAAGCCCGGAAACGGGCCATCATGCAGGCAGCGCTGGATGGCATCATCACCATCGACCATGAGGGCCGGATGGTTGAGTTAAATTCCGCTGCGGAAAAAATATTTGGCCAGAGCCAGTCCAAGCTTATCGGCGAAAATGTATTGGAGGTGATTCCTGCGTCATTCAAACCATGGTTCAAAAATGGCCTGATCAATTGTTTTGCCGGCGTAAAAGGTCCCATTCAAGGCAGCCGGATCGAAATGCCCGCGCTGCGAACGGATGGGAGCCATTTTTTCGCGGAATTCACCATCACCCAGATCCGCCTGCTGGGGCGCCCCATGTTCACGTTGTATATTCGCGACATCACCAAGCACAAGCATGCCGAAGCCGAGCTGCGATCCCTGCCTCAGCGCATTATAAAAGCACAGGAAGACGAGCGCTCCCGCATTGCGCGTGAATTGCATGATGGCATCAACCAGATGATTGCATCCGTGAAAATGCGGCTTCGCAAGGTGGAAGAAGGCTTGCCGGATCTCAAGCCCGCAGCCAGGGAAATTCTGCGCCGGTGCGACAGCCTGCTGGTGAAAGTTCTGGAAGAGAACCGCCGTATCGCACACAACCTCCGGCCTGCTGAACTGGATCAACTGGGGTTGACTGCCGCCTGTAGAAGCTTTTGTAGCGATGTACAATCACGTACCAGTCTCAAGTTTCAATACCGGTTCATCCCCTTCAGCCAGCGGCTGTCGCCAGCAATTGAATTAAACCTATTTCGCATTGTGCAGGAGGCCATCAATAATATCGAAAAATATGCCCAGGCGAAATCCGTCAAGCTGCAAATACAATTTGTCAAACATTCATTAGTTCTCAAAATTCAGGATGACGGCAATGGATTTGACGCAAAAAACCTCAAGTCTGAGGGGAAAATGC
>PKZR01000060.1 GCA_003133815.1 Limisphaerales bacterium
GACGATCAGGATCGCGTTCTTGCACGCGAGGCCGACGAGCACGATCAAACCGATTTGTGTGAAGATATTATTGTCGCTGCCTTTGAGCCACACACCGGTGATCGCGAACAGCAGACACATCGGCACGATTAAAATGATCGCGAGTGGCAGACGGAAACTTTCGTAGAGCGCGGCGAGCACGAGAAACACGAGCAGCAGGCAAAGCGGATAAACATACAGCGCCGTGTCGCCCGCGAGGATTCGCTGATAAGTCAAATCCGTCCATTCATACGTCATGCCGCGCGGCAGATTGTCGGCGACAAGTTTGGACATCGCGGCTTCGCCCTGGCCGGAACTGTAACCGGGCGCGGGCATGCCGTTGATTTCGGCGGCGGGATAACCGTTGTAACGCATCACGCGGTCGGGGCCGTGCGATTCGGTCACTTTCACGACGGCACCGAGCGGAACCATTTCGCCCTTGTCGTTGCGCGTTTTGAGTCGCGTGATGTCCTCGGCGTGCGCGCGGAATTGCGAGTCCGCCTGCGCGATGACTTCGTAGGTGCGGCCAAAACGGTTGAAATCATTGACGTAAAGCGAGCCGAGATAAATCTGCATCGTCTCGAAAAGATTGTCGAGCGGGATGCCTTCGGTCTTCGCCTTCTCGCGGTCAATATCCGCGTCGAGCTGCGGCACGTTGACGGTGAAGCCCGAAAATGTCCCGTCGAGTCCGGACGTCGCGTAACTTTTGCCGATGACGTTCTGCAAATTTTGGTAGAGCGCGTCGTAGCCAAGATCGGCGCGGTCTTCGACATACAATTTGAAACCGCCGATCGTGCCAAGTCCCATGACCGCTGGCGGCGGCACGGCGAGGACGAACGCATCTTGAATGACGCTCAATTTTTGGTTCAACGCGGCGGCGATGGCCGGGCCGCTCAAATTTTTAGACGCTCGTTCTTCAAATGGTTTCAACGTGAAGAAAACAATGCCCGCGTTCGGTGCGACGCTGAAGCCGCTGATGCTCAAGCCGGGAAACGCGACCGCCGAATCCACGCCGGGCAGTTTCATGCCGATGTCCGACATACGGCGGATGACGGCTTCCGTGCGGTCGAGCGACGAGCCGTCGGGCAATTGCGCGAATGCGACGAGATATTGTTTGTCCTGTCCTGGCACGAAACCGGTCGGCACTTTGTTGAAGCTCCAGCCGGTGAGCAAAACGAGTCCGCCGTAAAGGATGAGCGCGACGACGCTTTTGCGCAGCACGCTCGCGACGCCGCTGGAATATTTATTTCCCGCCCACGCGAACACGCGGTTGAACGGATGGAAAAACCAGCTCAACCCTTTGTCCATGATGCGCGAGACCAAATCTTTCGGCGCGTGATGATCTTTCAGCAGCACCGCGCACAATGCGGGCGAAAGCGTGAGCGAATTGAACGCGGAAATAACCGTGGAAATCGCAATCGTCAGCGCGAATTGTTTGTAAAATTGTCCGGTCAAGCCGCTGATGAATGCCGTCGGCACAAACACCGCGCACAGCACGAGCGCCGTCGCGACGATCGGGCCAGTCACTTCATTCATCGCCTGTCGCGCCGCCGCCACCGATGACAAACCGCGCGCGATATTTCGTTCGACATTTTCCACGACGACAATCGCGTCGTCCACGACGATGCCGATCGCGAGCACGAGGCCGAAGAGCGACAGCGCGTTGATGCTGAAACCGAACGCGAGCATGATTGAAAATGTGCCGATGAGCGAAACCGGAACCGCCGCAAGCGGAATGATCGCCGCGCGCCACGTTTGCAGGAAAATAATGACGACGATGACGACGAGTAGAATCGCTTCGAGCAAAGTGTGGATGACGGCTTCAATCGAGTGCCGCACGAAAACCGTCGGGTCATACACGACGGAATAATCAATTCCTTCCGGGAAATTTTTCTTCAGCTCTTCCATCTTCGCGCGAACGTTTTTGGAAAGTTCCAGCGCGTTCGCGCCGGGCGTCTGGAAAATCGGGATGGCCACCGCCGTTTTGTTGTTCAGCAACGAGCGCAAGCCATAACTGCCCGCGCCGAGTTCGATGCGCGCGACGTCTTTCAACAAAGTTTTTTCGCCGTTCGGGCCGGCCTTGACGATGATGTTGCCGAATTCTTCTTCGGAAATGAGCCGGCCTTTCACGTTGACCTGCAATTCAAAATTCACCGGTGAACTGACCGGCTGCTGGCCGATGACGCCGCCGGCGACCTGCACATTTTGTTCGCGGATGGCGGCGACGACATCGCTCGCGGTAAGATTGCGCGCGGCGATTTTGTCGGGATTCAGCCAGACGCGCATCGCATAATCGCCGGAGCCGAACAGTTCCACGTCGCCCGCGCCGGGAATGCGCGCGAGCGCGTCCTTCACCTGCAACGTCGCGTAGTTGCGGATATAAACGTCGTCGTAACGGCTGTCGGGCGAAAATAAATGCACGACCATCGTGAGATCGGGTGATTGCTTCGTGGTCGTGACGCCGAGGTCGCGGACTTCTTCGGGCAATTTCGGCAGCGCCTGCGACACGCGGTTTTGCACCTGCACCTGCGCCTTGTCGGGATCGGTGCCGAGATTGAATGTCACGGTCAGCGTCATCACGCCGTCGCCGGTCGCCTGTGAAAACATGTAGAGCGACCCTTCGACGCCGTTGATGGCCTGTTCGAGCGGCGACGCGACGGTCTCCGCGATGGTTTTCGGATTCGCGCCGGGATAAGTCGCCTTGACGACGATCGTCGGCGGCACGACTTCGGGATATTCGCTGATCGGCAGTTTGAACAGCGCGAGCAATCCCATCACAAAAATCGCGATGGACAAGACGCCGGCAAAAATCGGGCGCTTGATGAAATAATGTGAAAAGTTCATAACGGGTTTGGGTTCAACCTTCCTGGATTAAATTTCTCACGC
>PKZR01000451.1 GCA_003133815.1 Limisphaerales bacterium
GGCAGCGGCAACATCGGCGCGACGAACGCGATGCGCGTGCTGGGAAAACCGGCGGGGATTTTCGTGATGATTGTGGATGTGGCGAAAGGATGGTATGCCTGCTATTTGGGAATGATTATCTACGCTTTTATTTCATTGCATTATGAAAGTCGTATTATTCGGACTAACGCTGATGTGGAATTTGTTTCAAATCTTGTAAGTCACTATCATCAAGATTTGCAACACACAATGTTAGTCGCCGGAATTTTTGCCGTGCTCGGCCACAATTATACCTGCTGGCTGAAGTTCAAGGGCGGCAAAGGTATCGCAACGATGGCGGGAGTTTATCTCTCGCTTGCGCCTGTTGCGCTTTGCATTGCGCTTGCAGTTTTCATTTTAAGCGTCGTGATTACACGCTATGTTTCCATCGGCTCAATTTTGGCGGCGGCGGTTTTGCCGGTCGCAGTCTGGTTCACGAATGAAAACATGGTTTTGCGGATAGTCACAATTGCGCTTTGCGCGCTGGCGATTTTCAAACACAAATCAAACATCAAAAGAATTATGGCAGGAACAGAAAGCCGTTTCGGAAAGAAATCGGAGGAAGTGAAATGAAAACCACCGTGCTCGGCGCGGGCGCGTGGGGAACGGCGCTGGCCAAGGCGCTCCGCGAAAATGGCAACGCCGTGACGATCTGGGATATCAACGCCGAGACGCTGGCGGAAATCCAGAACGGTCGCAGCGAAAAATATCTGCCGGGCGTGACGCTGCCGACGGATTGGAAAACGGAACCGGATTTCAAGAAGGCAATCGGCGGCGCGGAATGTCTCGTGTTGGCGGTTCCGTCGCAGGCGTTCCGTTCGGTCGCGGCGAAATTGAAGGGGCATCCGGGAATTTTCGTCAGCGTCACGAAGGGAATAGAATATGAAACGGGCGAGACGATGAGCCGCATTTTGCGCGAGTATGCGCCTGCAGATCGCGTTGTCGCGCTTTCAGGGCCGAGCTTCGCGCGTGAAGTGGCGCTCGGAGTTCCAACGACGGTTGTGTGCGCCTGCGAGAACGACGGCACGGCCAAAACGGTGCAAGGGCTTTTCCATCGCCCGGAATTCCGCATTTACCGCAGCACGGACATTCTCGGCGTGGAATACGGCGGCGCGCTGAAAAACATCATCGCCATCGCCGCCGGTGTGAGTGACGGTCTTGGCTTCGGCGACAACACCAGAGCTGGGCTCGTCACGCGCGCATTGTCGGAGATGCGGCGGCTGGGCGTGGCGTGCGGCGGACAGCCGGAAACGTTTTCAGGCTTGAGCGGCCTCGGCGATTTGATGCTCACCTGTTTTTCAAAGCAAAGCCGCAATCGTGATTTGGGCGAGCGTCTCGGTCGCGGTGAAACGATTCAGGCAATTGTCGCGTCGCATCCGAAGCTGGCGGAAGGTTATCCCACGGCGCGCTCGGCACACCGGCTCGCGCGTGAAAAAAAGGTGGCGACGCCGATCATTGACGAAGTTCACGCGATGCTTTACGAGGGCAAGGAGCCGAAGAAGGCTGTGCGCGACTTGATTTCCCGCGCGTTCAAGGCGGAGGATTAAACTTGCGCGCTCGTGTGACGTTGCGCCGTGATGGCAGTTCTGTTTTCATATCCGCAAATGAACGAGACACATTTACCAGGCGACGATGCCATCCAGGGACTGCGCGAGGCGTTGCGGACTTCGCCGAACAATTCTGCTCTCCGGTTGCTACTTGCGGACGCACTGCTCAATCACGGACACGGCGAGGAGGCCGAAAAGGAATTTCGTGAAGGACTTGCCCAGTCACCCAACAGCCAGCCGATGAAGCTTGGTCTTGCCCGCGCATTTTTTCAGCAGGGCAAACAGAGCCATGCACTTGTCATCCTCGAAGATTTGGTGAAAGACCCGAAAGCACCGCCGCGAGCCTTCTTGTTGCACGCAAAAATTCTAGCGGGCATCGGTGAAATCCAGCAGGCCGTTTCCGAATACAAGCGCGCGGTAGAACTGGATCGTTCGCTTGAAGATACTGAATTCGCCAAACGCCTTGGCATCGGCGCGACGGAAAAGGAAAACGAAGTCGTTGACGGCAAAGTCCGCGCCGCGTGGGGCGAGGAAGAAGAATCCGCACCGAAAACCGAAATTGAGCGGCCAAAGATTAATTTCAACGACGTGGGCGGCATGGAAAAGGTGAAGGAAGAAATCCGCCTAAAAATAATTCATCCGCTGACGCACGCGGACTTGTATCAAGCCTACGGTAAGCCCATCGGTGGCGGCATTTTGATGTATGGTCCGCCCGGCTGCGGCAAAACTTATCTCGCCCGTGCCACCGCTGGCGAGATAAAGGCGGCTTTCATTTCCGTCGGCATTAACGACGTTTTGGACATGTGGATTGGCAACAGCGAGCGCAACCTTCATTCACTCTTCGAGCAGGCGCGGCAGAACAAGCCGTGTGTCTTGTTTTTCGATGAAGTGGATGCGCTCGGCGCGAGCCGCAGCGACATGCGGCAGCACGCCGGTCGTCAGCTCATCAACCAGTTTCTATCCGAGATGGATGGCGTGAAATCGTCTAACGAAGGCGTCTTAATTTTAGCCGCGACGAACGCGCCGTGGCATTTGGACTCCGCGTTCCGTCGGCCTGGAAGATTTGACCGTGTGCTGTTCGTGCCGCCGCCAGATGCTGCTGCGAGATCCACAGTTCTGCGATTGCAATGCAAGGGTAAGCCAATGGAGGAGGTTGATTTCGACCATCTCGGGAAGAAAACGGAAAACTTTTCCGGCGCGGATTTGAAGGCAGTGGTAGACGTGGCAATCGAACGCAAGTTGCAAGAGGCAATGAAGACCGGAGTTCCGAAGCCGCTCACAACAAAGGATATTGCCGCTGCCGCTGGCACGCTGAAGCCGACGACGAAAGAATGGTTTGCCACCGCCCGCAACTATGCTCTCTATTCGAATCAAGGTGGAATTTACGACGACATCTTGCAATTTATGAAGCTCTGACCAGGAAAACGCCGCATGAATCAGAATCTTCAACGCGCGTTGCTGCTTTTCCAGCAATCCCGCCACGACATGGCGGAGACCGAACTGCGCCAGGCGCTCGCCGCCGACCCGCAGGATGCTTACGCGCACGCATTGCTTGGCTTGTGTCTGGCGCACCGCGAAAGTTTTCAGGAGGCCACCGACGAGACGCGACAGGCCATTCACCTTGCACCGGATTTTCCATTCGCGCATTTCGCTCAGGCTCATGTGCTTTATGACCGCAACCGCTTTTCCGAGGCGCTTCCAGCCATCAATGAAGCCATCCGGCTTGATCCCGAAGATGCGGACCAATATGCGCTGCTCGCAAACATCCATCTTCAAGAGCGACACTGGCAAGACGCCTTACACGCCGCTGAACAAGGTTTGCAATTTGATCCGGAACACGTTGGCTGCACCAACCTGCGCGCGATGGCAATGGTCAAGCTTGGCCGCCGGGCCGATGCGGGCAAAACGATTGACACCGCGCTTTCAAAAAATCCCGACAATTCGCTTACCCATGCCAACCAAGGCTGGACACTGCTGGAAAAAGGCGAACCCAAAAAGGCGGCGGAACATTTCCGCGAAGCGTTGCGGCTGAATCCGCAAAACGAATGGGCGCGTCAGGGCATCATCGAAGCGCTCAAGGCGCAAAATTTCATTTATGCCGCGATGCTAAAATATTTTTTGTGGATGGCAAAATTCAGTCGGCGAGGACAATGGGGAATCATCCTTGCCGGTTATTTTGGCTATCGGATTGTGGGCGCGCTTGCACAATCCGATCCCGGCCTCGCGCCGTGGCTTCTGCCATTGCAGATTTTATATGTCTGCTTTGCCTTGATGACGTGGATGGCTTATCCATTTTTCAATTTGCTGCTACGTCTCAACCGATTTGGCCGGCTGGTTCTTTCGCGTGAACAAACTGTGGCAAGCAACTGGTTTGGATTGTGTTTGTTCATTGCACTCGCCGGACTGGTCACCTGTTTCATCAAAGGATTTGTTGCTCCTTGGATTCTCATTGCGCTGGTCTTCGGGCTTTTACTGTTGCCAGTCTCAAGTGTTTTCAGATGTCACAGCGGTTGGCCGCGCAACATCATGGCGGCAATTGCCATCATTTTGGCATTGGTCGGCATAGGAAGCATCGTTGGACGCTTTTTTGGAGGAGACCTGTCGGACGCAGCAAGTATGTTGCTCGGTCTATTCATGCTTGGTGCAGTGGCCTCTACGTGGATTGCAAATCTTTTGGTCATCCAACGGCCAAAAAAATGATCGTGCCATCAGCATTTACAGCGCTCCTTTGATGAGCTTGAGCAGTGCCGCGTGCGACTCGACGGCTTTGAACTGCGGAAATTCCTTTTTCACATTTTCCGGCGCGTGGATGAGGAAGCCGGTGTGCGCCTCCAGAA
>PKZR01000113.1 GCA_003133815.1 Limisphaerales bacterium
CGTCACATAACCCTGCGACATCACAAAATTGGTCGTCGCCACATTGCCCGGAAGCTGCGAGCTGGAGATGACGCCGGAAAGACTGTTGGCCGTCTGCGCCACCAGCGAATACCCCGACGCCACGATCCGCTGGTCGGGCGAAAGTTTTTCAAAACCGTGCGCGCCGTCGTTGAACCAGACGCGCAGGCGCACATCGCCGTTCGTGAACGTCTCCGGATCAATCGGCTGCGACATCCCGCTGATGTTCGTGTCTCCCAGCACGACGGCATACAATCCATTGGTCAGCGCCAAGGAAATCGTCGCTGACGGCTCGCCGCCGCCGCTGCCCGTGCCGTCGTTGCTCCAAAATGTGTTCGTGCCGGAACCGTCCACCAGGGCGAATTGAAATTGTCCCGTGCCATTGTAAGAAACTCCCCCGATGACGATGCGCCCCTGGAAATTCAACAGCGACGGCACGTCGCCAAAAGCCGGAAGCAAAGGGCTGAAAATTAATAACGACAAGAAAGCGCGCCGGAACCAAATCCTGCGTAAAGATAAAGCTGCAATGGTGCAATTTGAGAGAAATTGTTCAATAAATTGAAACATTGGCCTTTTAAAGCCACTTGGCTGATTACTACTAATTGTGAATAACTAACACAAAGCTGTCCCATGTCAAGACATTTTGACCTGTTTTTTGGACAGTTTGGACGATTTTTTGGACACTCTCGCCATCTTGTGCGGCACTCCCGGCTGCACTGTTCCTTAACCTGCGTGAGGGCTGTTTAACCGTCCGATGGACATCATTTCGTGGGTGTATTTTGGCAGGAATTTGCACAATAAATGCAAGATTATGGCGTTTTAACTCCAGACAATCGGGATCTTTGGAATTTTTCAGCCAATCCACCCAGTTTTCTGCCGCCGGAGGTCGGTTTTACTTCCAAGATAACGAATTTATCTTCGAAGAAAAACCATTTACCTTGGAAGATAATTAATTTTTCTTGCAAGAAAAACGGAAAAACTTGCAAGGAAAATCATTTACCTTCCAAGGTAAATCGAAAAACTTCCAAGATAAATCGTTTACCTTGCAAGGAAAATGGAAAACCTTGGAAGGAAAACCAATTTTCTTGCAAGGTAAATAAAAAAGCTTCGAAGGAAAACAGCCTTGCATCAGTGCTGGACGCCCTGATTCCCCTGAAAAACCGCAAATCCTGGGTTCTGGAAAGAGAATCGAACGAGAAAAACGAGGGTTCAGCCAGGCGGGAGCGCCTAGCCGGGATGCACGGCGGCGATGCATGCCGGAAAATCCGGTTTCTTCGCAATCGGCACAGGCTATTTGGGGATCATTTATGACTATTGCCAAGAACACAGGCTTTCTGTCATCATTCCGCTTGAGACACCTCATTCTTGACGAGACCAGCCTGATCCCGCCATTAAATTCATGGGATGCCAAAACGGAAAGTTGAGAATACATATGAACCAGATCGTCGCTTCACTGGCGTTCATGAAATGCAACGCCACGAATACTCTGAAGTTCGCGTGCGGTGTCCGCACCGGCCTGACCGGCAACACGGGTTTCGGCACGCTGCCGGCCGGGGCGCTCGCGCTGCTCAACACCACCATCGGCAATCTGGAAACCGCCATCGCCAACAAGCAGACCGGCGGCACGGTGGAAACGGGCATCCAGAAAGCACAGCGCCTGCTCGTCCTCTCACAACTGCACAAGCTCGCGATTTTCTGCCAGGAAAACTGCAACAACGATCCCACAATCTTCCTCACCTCGGGCTTTGATCTCGCGAACACCAACCGCAGCAGTTCGGAGCTGCCGAAATGTTCCATCCGCACCGTGAAAAACGGCGCGTCCACGCAATTGATCGTCGAGGCGGTGCCAATGAAAAATGCCCGGAGCTGGGAGGCGCGCTGGTGGGTGGGCAACAACCCGCCGCAGCACGCCGACTGCCTCAAGCCGACGCGTAAAATGACGATCATCGCCCTCCCCTCCGGCCAGATGATCAACATCCAGATGCGCGCGCACGGCGGCAGCGCCGGTTTCTCCGACTGGAGCGACCCGGTGGCGCACATGTGCATGTGACCGGCGGTCAAGACCCGTCGCCGAGCGACAACCGAAAATAGCCCGCAGTTTCNNTAGGCGCCGCCGGCGCTGGGGTCCGCCAGTTTTGTGGCCACGCGAACGGCAGGAAAAAGTTCGTGACGGTCACCAGCCAAATCAACGCTTTAATTGAGCTTGTATCGCACGAAGTTGTTCGGTCGTTTGCTTGAAACTTTCTGTCAATTTTTCAAGAGTCGAGAACAGTTCTTTGACTTCTGGAAGGTCATTCTGTATTCCAGAAAACGCCTTGTTAAGAATTGCGTCTTTAGTGAAATTGCCCTTGTCGAAAAGGTTATATGTTTTGCCTACCAATGCTAATGCAGTCAGTCCAACACATGCTGCGAATAAAATTTTGCCTTCAATATCGGATATATTATGAGCAAATGGTTGGCCGTGGATGATTTTGTGCCGCGTTTGGTCGAAAGCCTCCAATTCATCCAAGCTAATCAAAGCTGTGATTGGTTTTTCCCCGTTTAGTTTTGGCGCACAAATCTGATTTAGCAAACTAAAGCGTTTGACCATTGACTGTTTGGCTTTCTCAGAAACTAGCTCTAATGCCTTTTGATGTATGAGCGCTTGTGTATCAGTAGCCCGTANNTTTCTATCGTCGACGAGTGAATACCAATCTGCTGGCATAGCATCGAACGAAATGTAGCAACATTCCGTAAGCAATTCGTCAAGAATTGTGTGGGCGAAGACGAGTGCCGAAGAACCGACCATTTGTTTTGAAAGCCGAACAGACCTATTAGCGAACGACTTCATGAAAAAATTCAAAAAGGGCTCATTCTGCAAGATGGTATTGCACTTCTCAGCGCCGACAATCTCTTGAATTTCTGGCGTGGCGATTCCCACTTTAGTTGCCTTGAGAATTTTTTGCCAAACTTGATCTTTCACAATTTCCAAGGCGTCGGTCGTCGTTCCGT
>PKZR01000331.1 GCA_003133815.1 Limisphaerales bacterium
CGCATCCAGACCTCGCAGGCCAAGGCGGCGTCATTCTTTGTCGGCCAGACGGTTCCGTATGTCACCGGCAGCACTTACGGCAGCGCGTATGGAAACAGCTCATCATACTCGCAGTTGTCCGTCGGCGTTGAACTGGATGTCACGCCGTTCATCAATCCCGATGGCCTCGTTGTCATGGATATCAACCAGGAAATTGAAGACTTGAACGGCTATACCGCCATTGAAAATGTCGGCAATGTTCCCAACACCACCAAGCGCACACTCCAGTCGGAAATCGCCGTCAAGGACAAGGATACAATCATGCTTGGCGGCTTTATCCGCTCGGACAAGAGCGATAGTAAGAGCGGGGTTCCATATCTGCAGGACATCCCGCTCCTCGGCAACCTCTTCACCTCGCGCTCTGACACCAAGGATCGTTCGGAAACCATCGTGCTGATCCGTCCGACCGTTTTGCGGACGCCCGAACTAGCCGCCGCACAGGCTGTCTCGGAACAAAAACGGCTGCCTGGCATTTCCGCCGCTGTCAACGAAGACATCCGTGACGAACGCAAACAGATCGAATCCGAGGCAAATTCCGAGGCCAAAGACGCCGCAGCCGATGCCGCAGCCGCACAAAAACGCGCAGAGTCCGGTGCCGACAACAGCAGAGGAGTTTTCCTGCCCGTAGCGCCGGATGGGACGGTGCTCACCAATTCTCCGGCGAATCCATGACGCGATGAAAATGTTGTTTTTTTGAGCAGTTGAGTTGTTACAGATGGGAAAAAGTGATGGTTTTTGGCATTTTCTATCTGTTTTTATCAAAAAACAGGGTTTCCTGACCATTCGGCGGTTTCCCCCANNGAGAAATCCCCCGATGACTGGGGAAGTTCCCCGAATGGTTGGGGGAAATCGCCCAATGACCGGGAGAACCTCCCCGATGACTGGGAGAAGCCCCCCAACGATCTGGAGAAATCCCCCAATGACTGGGGGAAACCTCCCGATGATCGGGGGCAACCGTGGAATGACTCCGGGAACGTGGAAAATTAAGCCAGGAAATCCCGGCAGGTTACAGGGAACTCGAAAAAGCCTCCGACGAAATCATTAAATGCCGGACCCCAGCCTTGTTGGGACAATATCAATTGTCCGGCGGAGCAGTCGAGAAAGCACCGGAGGGGAAAATTCCCTCAAAGCTGCGTATGGGATGCAGTGGCATCAGCAGAAATTTGGGCCAATAGATGAGGTCGCTCTTGGGGTCTTGGAGCGTGCCGCTGATCTTGTATTCAAACAACTTGCTCACCGGCCAGAGTACGGTGGTGACGAGCGGGCCGACAACCGAGGTGTCCCGCAGCGGTTCGGCGGTGACGTGGGCGTTTACTTTCTGGTCCAGATCGATTGTGCCGACGTATCGCAATCGCGTCATCGTCGAGCGGATTTCCAGCGAGTCGGTGTAAAATAAGCCGTTGGTGATGGCGAACCGCGCCGTGGCGTCCGTAGCGCGGCTGTTGCCCAGGCCGGGCCAGACTTTGTTGAGCGCCGGCGACAAAATGCCAAACAGCGGAATTTCCCAGATGAGACCATCGTGCAGGCTTGCGTTGCCGTAGCCGTTCCAAGTGCGCCAATCCCGGGTGTCCCCATGCGTCACAACCAGCCGCCCGGCCAGGGTGCCTTCCAGTGAATTGGTGGGTGATGATAAATCAACCGCCAGCCGGTGAAGGTTCGCATTCTCCACGTTGACGGCAAAATCATAGTCGGCGCCTTCGTGCGGTACCTGAAAATCAAAATTAGCAAAACCGTTCGCCCTGCCCCCGTAAAACGCCGCCAACACGTTCGTCACCACGAGTTTCGTCCCCTGCCAGTGGATGGTGCCGGTGACGTTGGTGCTGTGGAATTTCATCCATTCGAAAGGCGCACCGTTGATGACATCAAACTTCAAATCCACATCCGCCATCTCCGACCCGCCGTGCAGGTCGCGCAATGGAATCTGGCCGTTGACCCATGCGCCGGGCGGCTCCAAAAAGCGATACGGCTCCACAATCTGCCCCGTTTTTGCGCCGATGGCACGCGCTATGGATTCGGGGTCGGCGGTGCTGAAGCCGTTTGTGAAATAAAGCATACGCGTGCCGAAATTCAAAGTCACGCTGTCCGCCGTCATCATCTGTCTGCGGGTTTGCATCAGCGGATTCAAAAATTGCAGCACCTGGTTTGTGTAAACAAACGCCGATGACACTTTGCCGAAAGATTCGTTGCGAACCATGAAATTGGTCAGTGCCACGTGTCCCGCGGCGCTGATGCTGCCGGGATCATCCAAACGATTGCGCCCTGCGACATCCAGAAAAACAGGCCGATTGAATGTGAGGATGTCCAGGGCGCTTGCAGCGTCGGCTGCAGCCAAAAAGGGCCTGGCAAATTCTGGATGAAGCGCGCCATGCACGCGCCAACGGCAGGTTCCCGCCGGGCCATCCGTTGCTGCACCGTCCAGTTCGAGCCGCGTCTGGGATTGCACGACGCCAAGCTGGACCGTGAAAGACCGGATGTTACGCGCATCGCCGTTGACGATCAGGCTCAATTGCGGCGAGCCGTCAAAATGGATTTTGGCAAGCTGGTCCAGAAATTTTTGCAGTTGTTCGGGCTGGCTGGTGGATTTCCGGCCCTGAAAAATTTCCCAGCGGGAGATTTCCGGTGCGTGCGCGATTTCGCCGGACAGGTTGATTTGTGCGCCCGCAAATCTGGCGCTGAAATTGTCGAGCGACCAGGTGTCATTTGTTTGAAACCGCAAACTTGCATGGATGTCGTCAAGGGCCAGCGATCTGCTTTGAGGGATCGGCCAGTTGAGTTCGCCCTGGCGCAAAATGAGGCCATCAATCTGGAGATGCCAGTGCAGCAGTGCATGATGGTCCAGGCGCAACTGGATTTCTTCAAGAGAAAGCGACGGGCTGCCCGCGATTCTGGCGTCGCCGATGCGGACATTTTCGGCGACTATCCCGCGCATCACCCGCAAACGCATCCGTGAAAATTCCAGATCCATTCCGCGTGAATGGAGCGCCTGCACAAGACGGGTTTTCAGAAAGTCCGGCAGGCCGATGCGGTTGACCCACACAAAGGCGCAAACCGCCGCCAGCACCAGCATCAACATGGTGATGCGGAACCAGCGGAAGCACACGCGGCATTTGCGCCAGAAACCGGGTCGCATATCACGGGACGTTCGCCGGAATGGTGAGGTAACTCAAGACGAACTGATAAAGTCCCGGCGGAAAAAGAAACACCCAGCGCTCGCCATCCAGCGTGACGGAGGCCAGTGCGGTCTGCCATTTTGGAAATTCCGTGCCGAAGTCCACGGAATGTTTCGCGCCATCCTTCATTTCGAAGGATATTTGGAGATTGTTGGTGTTCAGGCCGAATTTTTCCGGCTCGGTCACATTGCGCCCGACCCAGGTGACGGTTGCCAGATTACCAAGCACGGTGGTAGTGTCCTCAATGGATTTGCCGCTTATGATGCCCTGCGAGCCCGCGGCGAGCGACCATTTGTTCACGCCCTCGTGGATCATCGTGCGCGTCTTGCCGTCTTGATGGAGCGTGATTTGCGCCACGTCGTTCGGTGTGAAATTCCAGATTTGCCGGTCGCGGAATTGCCAGCCGGCTCCATAAAGGCTGCTGTCTCCCAAAAGGTTGTTGTAATCGTCAGGAGTGATCGAATAGATAGAATTCTCATCGGCACGTTGAACGAAAATTCCGTTGGTTTGCACGGCGAAGAAAAGCTGCGCGATGACGGCGTTGCTGTCGCCAATGGCGGAGCGCAAAATAATCTGCTGCTGCGGCGTTACGAGCCCATAGGACGCCAGATTGGTCGCGGTTGCAACGTCTTTCACAAAATCTGCTACGCGAAGGCCGGTGAGCGTTTTGATGAACTGCTGGACGCTGCCGGCGTCCGCTGGATATTTTTCGCCGGCTATTTTCCAGGCGTTCGTGCCATCACGTTGGAGCGAGAAATTATTTTCGCCGCGCACCTCGATTTCAACGACCGGCGCGGTGAGTTCCAGCAGGTGCTTGTCGCGAAAATCGTTCACCGAGCCTTGCCAGGGGGAGAAATTTTCTCCGGCTGTCGCAACGACGGCGTTCCATCCTTCACGCTGGGCATAAACCTGCGCCGCGTCGTTCGTCAGGCTTTTCCCGACATGGATGGCGGTGAAAAAATTTGTGCCGCTTCCAAGCCATAAATCCAGGTCGGCGGGTTGCAATCCAAAGGAAGTCAAATCTGTTTTCGGATCGTCGGTGATGAATTGTGTGATATGTGCGGCCTGTAGCTGTTGCAGCGCGTCGTTGATTCGGTCGTTGTCCGCGCGCGTCTGCAATGGACGAGTCATGCGCCAGAGATGGTTTGTTGCGTCACGGTGAAGTTCGATGGCAATTGCGCCGTTGGTCAGCACGATGGAATCGATACTATTTTGTCCCGAGTCCGCGAGCGCGGTGCTGCGCCAGTCTGTGGCAGAGCGTGGAATCAACTTCAGCCAGCCAGCGTCCGCTACAAATGCGCCGTCCACGCCGATGACGCGGAGATATACTTGGTCGCCGGGCGCGGTCATGTTGCCGACGTTCAATTGCCGTCTTTGGCTGCCGGCATCGATGACGATGGAAAATTGCGGGTTTTCAAATCCGAAATCGGTGTCGGTGATATGGTGTTCGCGGAGTTCTGCTGCCGAAATCCGTTTGACGGGTGTAAGTTTCTGAAGTGCGTCGAGCAATGCCTCGATTGCCGCAGGCTGCGCCGGATAGGAAATGGGCTTGGACAAAAGCCAAGAATCATTCACGCGGTCGGCGTGAATTTCAAGCGGGACAGCCGGGGTAATCTGAATGCTTGTGACAGTTTGCGGCTGCAAGCCTGGAAGAATTGCGCCGGTAACACTTTTGGCCGGTTGTAAGTAGTGTTGAAAAATGAAAATGAACGCGGCCAGAATTGCAGCGACGACAAACCAACCCCATGTGCTTTTCGTGTTCATTATTTTCTTCGCACAAACCAGACGATGCCCCCAAACAATAAAATGACACCGGGCAGCGCGCCGAGCAACAGCCAGCGTACATTTTTTTGCTGTGTCTCGGTCATCGTCAGCCGAAATTCCGTGACAGGCCGCGGCCCGATGCCATTGAGCAATATCGTTCGGTCAAGCAGCCAATTGACGGCGTAGCCGGCGAAATCACGGTTGGCGGCGGATTCAATCTGCCGGTTGCCGAGAAAAAATGAATCGCCCACCACGACCATGCGTGTGGTGCCGCGTGTGCTGGCGACGCCAGGAACGGCCTTCTGTTCGACGGCGACCATGAGCGGATAACTACGCGGCGGGGCGGCTGAGTCGTTCATGAGAGTTGACTGCGGACTGGACATGACGAGTGCATCCACCTTCGGCGCGTCGGCGGGAGGATTTTGCAAATCCACAACTCCGATGGGACGGGGCAAAATCAGTTGGAGTGCCAGACCCGTCAGCGGATTGACGACGGGATGATTGTTGAAAGTATTGATGATTACATCCTGCCCGGAAGTCGTGTTCTTTGGTTCTTGCACCACGTCATCAAGGACAGCGACGCCCCATCGCGCGAAGATGGCATCGAGACCGGTCGGTTCTTTGAGGGAAAAATAATTGTACAGCATGAACAGCCGTCCGCCTTGAGAGAGGTATTGGTCAATTTTCTGGAGTTCTGTTTGGGCAAAAGTCCCGCGCGGCCCTGCGATGATGAGCAGGCTGCAATCGTCCGGAACGGGGTTTTCGCCGAGCAATTCCAACGGCACGTTCGTGATATTATTTTCGTTGAGGATTGCGCCAAATTTTAGATAGCCTTGGTCGCCCGTATCAGACAACGACGGCTCCCCATCGCCTTGCAGAAAATACGCCTTGAGTGGCTTTGGGTTTTCCACCGCAAGAAGGCTTGAGGTGAACACCATCTCACCCAAGAACGCCGTCGGCCGTTTTTCAAACTCCAATTTTCCTTTATGCTCGCTGGGAACCTGCTCTGTAACGGATTGAGAGAGTTCGTTGCCACTAACGATTTTGACTCGACCATTGTCATCAAAAATCACGAGGTTTTTTTCCGTTGGTGAATTGAACTTATATAGATCTTTGATCTTCTCCGCCTCTCCCGCATCACGGACATAATCCACGGGATTGATGATGATATCCTGGTTTGCCGAGTGGTATTCATCCAGCAATGCTTTGATCATTGGATACCAGTCATCCTCCTTGTCATAATAAACCGTCACTGTTACGCGGTTTGTGATCGAATGAAGCATGCTCAAGGTGCGTGTGGACAGTTGCTGGGCCTGCGAACTCAAATAAAACCGACCGTAAAATTTGGCGCCAATGTAAGTCGCCATCACGACCACCGCCAGCACCAACCCTGTGCGCACGAGAACGTCGAAGCCGATTTTCCAGCGGCGCCCCGGCGAGAAACTGGGTTGGATTTTGTCGGCCATTTTGTTTATTTCCAGCGTCGGCTTTCCACCACTCTCAAGGTAAGGAACAAAAAGAAAAAAGTGACGCCCGCATAAAAAATTACCGTGCGCGTGTCCACCACGCCGCGCGCAAAATCATCCATCTGGTCGAACAAGCTGAAATAGGACAGAGCTTGTGTCTGCCATTGGGCGGTGACAGGAATTGATTTCGCCAGGAAACCCAGTGAAAAAAAACTCACGCCCAGCACGAAACTAATCATCGCTGCCGCCATCTGGCTGCGCGAAATGGCCGATGCAAAGCAGCCCAGCGCCAAAAACAGGCAGCCTGTGAGAAAAATCCCAACATACATCCCGCCTACCGTGCCTGCATCCAGTGCGCCCGATTGATTGGTGAAATGCCTCACAATTAAAAGGCACACCAGCATCGGCAGCCACGCCACCATGTAGAAAATTATTGCCGCCGCGAACTTGGCCGCGACCACTTGTAAATCGCCCACTTGCGTCGTCATTAATGTCTCGAATGTGCCGGCAGATTTTTCCAGCGCGAACAGCCGCATGGTAATCACCGGCGCAACCAGCAGGACTATCAGCCAGAAAAAAAACGTGCTGTAAAACATTTCAGTCACAGGTGCAGTGAACGAATTGGTGCCGACGCCTGCAATTAACACGACAAAGCTCAAGCTGGTCAGCAGCGTCACTGACGCAATGATTACATATCCCGTGATGGAGAGAAAAAACGCCGCCAGCTCCCGGCGCAGCAATGTTCCAAAAATCTGCATTAGTTTTCCTCCTCCGGCTTCGTGACTTGGACATAAATGTCCTCCAGCGAATGGCGGCTGCGCGTCAATTCTCGCAATATCCAGCCGCGCTCGCGCGCCAGTGCAAAAACCGCCGGGCGTAAATCGCAGCCGTCTCGTGGAGTCAGCGCGCATCGCTGGAATTCCCCTTCGCTCGCTGACACATCGAATTTTTCGACGTCCGACAATTGCGAAAAGGCCGCGTTCAATTCTGTCGCGCGAGCTGCGATTTCTGCGACGATCTGGCTGCTGCCCTGCATCAGCTTTTGCAGATTTTCCGGCGTGTCCGCCGCTAGGATTTTTCCGCCAAACATGATGACCATACGGCTGCACATCATTTCAGCTTCCGGCAAAATGTGCGTCGAGATTAAAACGGTGTGTTTTCCAGCAAGGCTTTTGATCAATTGTCTGACCGAACGTATCTGATGGGGATCCAAGCCGATCGTTGGTTCGTCCAAAATGATCAGTTCCGGCTCGTGGACAAGCGCGTCCGCTAGGCCGACACGCTGCCGGTAACCTTTTGAAAGCTGTCCAATGATTCGTCTGCTCACGTCCGTCAGGCCGCACTGCTCCATCACCGTCGTCACGCGTTCGCGCGAACGCCGTCCGCCTAGACCCTTCAATCGCGCGCGGAATTTCAGATACTCGCGCACGCGCATTTCGGGATACAACGGATTGTTTTCAGGCATGAAGCCGATCCGCCGCCGGACCTCGACCGACTCGTAAAAAACATCGAATCCCGCCACGCGCACCGTGCCGCTCGTCGCCGGCAGGTAGCTTGAAAGAATCCGCATCGTCGTGCTTTTGCCGGCGCCATTTGGGCCGAGCAACCCGACAATCTCTCCGCGCGCGACGTGAAACGAAATATCGCTGACCGCCGTGCGGCCCGCATAACGCTTTGTTAAATTGGAAACTTGAATCATTGCTTTTCCACCGTCAAAACCTTGTAAAGTTTAGCGGAAAAATCACCATGCGGGCAACCGCTCATTTCATTTAACAGACGAAACAGCCGTTCGTTGCGTTCAAAGATAATTCCGATCTTAATCCCGATTTTTTATTTGAGCATGACGACGAGGGCGAGAATGAAAATAATTGACATTGCACCCGTAAAAACGCAATAGCAGTTCGCGTGACTTCCCTTTCGGAAAATTTTTACGCCTGCTGGCGCTCGCAAATTGTCGCAGCAACTTTTTTACGCGATGAGCATTTCCCGACCGAACGCCTGCTGCAGGCGATCTGGCTGCATCAACGGCTTCGCCGCGACACGCTTAAAGCTTCTGACGGGAAAAATATCCGCGTCATTCATCCCGGCTTCGCCAGCCTCGAAGGAGGCCCGGATTTTTGCGACGCTTTTTTGCAAATTGGCGGCGATGCTCCACGCTCTGGAGACGTGGAAATTGATTTGCATCCGGGCGGCTGGCGGGCGCATGGACATGACCGGAATAAAAATTTCCAAAACGTCCTGCTTCATGTCGTTTGGGATGAAGCAAAGCCTGTTGAAAATGCGCCCGCAGTTTTGTCATTGAAAAATGTTCTCGATGCACCGCTGGCCGAATTAAGTCTGTCGCTAGAAAATGAATCCCTGCGCACGCTGCCGGAAGCCCTGCGGGGCAAATGTTGTGCACCGCTGCGGGAACTCGACGAGATTCAGTTGACGGAACTCTTTCGTGAAGCCGCGCAAGTTCGGTTTGAAAACAAGGCCGCCCAAATTCGATCGCGCGCAAGGGACGCCGGCTGGGAGCAGGCGCTCTGGGAGAATCTTTTCCGCGCGCTTGGCTACAAGCACAACGTCTGGCCGATGCAAAATCTTGCCGAGGCCAAGCCGCGATGGTTCCATGGCGCAGATTCAGCTTTTGAAATTCAGGCGCTGCTGCTCGGCACCGGAGGTCTGCTGCCGGAGGAATTGACCCGATCGCAAAAAAGCTCGGACACTTATTTGCGCCATGTCTGGGATTTGTGGTGGCGCGAAAGCGACGGGTTTGAAAACTTCATTTTACCGCGCGCAGCCTGGAAATTTCACGGCCTGCGTCCGGCGAATCATCCGCAACGACGGCTTGCTCTGGCATCGCACTGGCTTGCCAATGGGAAGTTCCTTTCAAAAATTGAAAGCTGGACCGCGGCGGAAATTCTGGACAAAAAACTCTTGAATTCGTTGTTGGAGATTTTTCAAGTTGAACGCGATGAATTCTGGTCTTGGCACTGGACGTTCAAATCGGCGCGGATGAAAAAACCGCAGCCGCTTTTGGGAGCCGCGCGCGTGACAGATTTGGCGGTCAATGTGATTTTGCCTTGGCTGTGGATTCGTGCGAATGAAGGGGGCAATGAAAAAATCCGGCGCGAAGTTGTGAGGCGATTTTTTGCGTGGCCCGCAGCGGAGGACAATTCCATTTTAAAGCTGGCGAGGCAGCGTCTGCTCGGAACTTCAAACGCGCGAATTTTGAAAACAGCGGCGGCGCAGCAGGGGTTGATTCAAATAGTCCGCGATTTTTGCGGGAACTCGAACGCGGCATGCGAGGAGTGCCGGTTTCCAGAACTGGTTCGTGCTGCAACAAACCTTACGAAGTCGGCGGTGAATCCTGTCGCGCGATGACGTCAAGTTTGGCGAAGGCATTGTTCCCAAACGCCGCCGGAGATTGTTTGGCAGCGACGGAATTATCCGACTTCGGCTTTTTTATCGGCACGGTTGCAGAATCTTCGTGATTGCTCTTTTCAACAGCAGGCACTTGGCGAGCGTCCTTCAGGTTTGGATTTTTGCCGCGTTTGTTCCGCGGCAGCGGGCTGATCATTACGTTGATGCCCCGACCAATGAGTTTCGGCGCAAAATCGGGATGGCCGTAGGCTGCTATATCGGCAAGAAATTTGTTTATGACGGCGAAGCCGACCTCGGTGTGCGCCATTTCGCGGCCGCGAAATTTCAGGGCGATCTTCACCTTCATGTCTTCGCACAAAAAATCAATTGCGTGCGTCAGCTTGATGCCGAGGTCGTGCGGATCAATGCGCGGGCTCAACTGCACTTCCTTGACGATGGAAGCGTGGTTGTGTTTCTTGGTTTCCTTTTCCTTCTTGGCGATCTCGTAACGGTATTTTCCGAAATCCACCAGGCGGCAGACGGGCGGCACGGCTGTGGCGGCGATTTCGACGAGGTCAACGCCGTGCTGGCGCGCGAGGTTCAGCGCGTCGGTGAGCTGGATGACGCCGAGCTGCTTGCCGTCCACTGCGATGACCCGGACTTCGCGGGCGCGGATTTTGCCGTTGACCCGGACGAACGAGGCGGGAGAAGAATTGCGTGGGGAAAAAGGGCGGCTCAAGGTGCTGGCAGCACCGGCACGGTGCTCGTCGGTTGTGGCATAACTGTAAATTTTGGCATCAAAAAAATCGTCAGACTACTGATTAATTAAGCGCTAACGCCGTCCAATGCAAGTAAATTATTCACTGCAAAATCAGATTCCTCCCCGGAACGACTGGATGCTCCGGACAAAATCATCCGGCACGCCGAAATCAAACCGCTCCGCGCCGGTCATCTCCAGCGCGAGATAACCTTCGCGCTGGCGCTGGATTTCCTGGGCACGCGTCAGCTGGAATTCGCCGTTGTCTCGGATGTTGTCCCGGATCATTTCGCCGAGGACTTCGTAAATCGAAGGCGCGAGCAGGTGCATCCCAAACCAGCCGAGCCAAGTTGATTCTGGCAAGCCGTCAACGTGCAGTTTTTCCTTCGCGACGGCCACGGTGGGTTTTTCGACGATGAGCGAAACATCAATCAACCGGGGATTGTCCCGGCGGCGTCTGCCGGCAATCGTGCCGTAGCCCTTTAATTCTCCGGCGGAAATGCGGTTCACGGCGGAAACACTCTTGCCGTTGGAGGAGGCAGCCATTTCAGCAAGTTCGAGATAAGGTGAAACCGGTTTACCGCGAAACAAATGATCGCCTAGTGACAGCAGCACCATCTCGCCGGAAGCAAAACTTTTCGTCTGGAAAACCGCATGGCCGTAACCTTCCTGCTCGTGTTGGACGGAAAATCTGACGCGCTTCTCAAAATCACGCATCTGTTCCGCCTCGCGAAGAAGTGCGGGATATTTTTCCAGCCGCTTGAGATAATTGCTGTCTGGACCGCGCAGATAACTGCGCACCATTTCATCCTCGCCGGGCTGGACGATGATGCAAATCTCTTCGATGCCGGCTGCGGCGAGTTCGAACAGATGATAATGAAACAGCGCGCGGGCTATGCCGTCCTGGCCGACCACCGGAAACAGTTCCTTTTTCACCGCGTGCGACGCCGGAAAATGGCGTGTGCCGAGTCCGGCGATGGGAATGACTGCCTTTCGGAGTTTCATTTTTAAACGTCAAACCGCTTCCAGCCGGTCGCGCCGAAGGCATATCGTTTGGCACCGAACTCAATTGCGCCCGGTGAGGTGCCTTCAAAAATGTCCGGCATTCCGCCGGCGCGTCGGGAAAATTCGACGGCAATCTGCGGGATGTGTTCCTTGAGCGCGGCGATTTTGCCGAATACGGCCACGGTGCCGCCGGTGCCGCCGCCGGTGATTTTTGCGCCGTAAAGTCCGCTTGCCGGCCCGCGTTTGCGGACGGCTTCAACCAGGAAATTCACTTCCGGCACGGAGAGCCGGCAGTTGTCGCGGTAGCTTTCGTGCGCACCATACATGAGTTCGCCGGCGGTCGCGAGAGCAGATTCGTCGCCGGATTTTGCGGCTTTGAGCGCGGCGATGAATTTCAGCACGCGCTCATTTTCGCCGACCGGATGGCGGGCCGGGCCGACGACGCGGTAGGTCGCGTCCGGCTGAATCGTCGTCACCGGATCGTCGTGCGTTTTGTATTTCGCGAGAAAATCGGAACCAAGAACGGTTTCGGGAATTTCCTTTTCGTATTCGGCCTTGAATTCCTCGCTGGAGATTTCGGTCAGATAATTCAGCGCGGCGCGGCTGGTTTTGGCGCGGATTTCGTTGATGATTTTTTTGCCCATGAACGCGCCGATGCGGACGTTGCCGTAGGCGTTGCCGGCGACGGAGTGGCGCACCATCGAGTTGATGCCGACGAAGCCGGTGCCGGGCGGGATTTCCACTTCGCCGACAATCGAGCCGGGCCGGCAGAGGATATGCGTGAGCTTGTCTTCGCGTCCGCTCGCGACGGCGATCTGGTCCATGATGCCGCACGGCGCGCCGACGACGTGGTTCTCCGCCATCTGGCCGAGCCGCGCGATGCGCGCCCCATCGAGCTGCAAATTTAAATACGCATTGAGGCAGGATAACGTGCCGATTTCCACCGCGGCGGAACTGCCGATGCCGACGTTCATCGGCACCGCGCTCAACAACAAAAAGCTAAAACCGTAGGGCAGCTTGACCGATTCTTCTTTCAGCAAAGTGAAAATGCTGCCGCCGATGTAGGCCGCCCAGGAAGCGATTGGATTGGCGTGGCACAGCTCGCGGACCTGCGTGTAATTGCCCACGGCGTCGCCGGATGTGAAATAATCCAGAGGGATGCGCGTCTCGACCGGCAAGCTGCGCGGGCCGACCTGCGCCGAGCGGATGCGCAGCGTGCGATCCGTGCGCGCCTGCAAAGCCATCAACATGCCGCGCCCCAGCACCGCTTCGCAGACATTAGCGCCGGAGTAATCGGCGATGCCGCCCATCACGTCCAGCCGGGCCGGCACTCGAGCCACCCAGACTTCGCCGCTGTTGAAAAAACCTGCCAGACCTGTCGGGTCACCATTAGGTTTGCGCAGGAGTTGCTCGAATTCTGAAATTTCAAACGGGAGTGCGTCGTTCATAAATTGTCGGCGTGACGATGCCACAAGCCGGATATGCGGTCACGTGTGAAAATCAGCCGTGGTGTCGGAACAGCCGTTTCCTGTTTGCGAGCAGATACCAGACGATCAA
>PKZR01000325.1 GCA_003133815.1 Limisphaerales bacterium
CGATTGGCATTCCGATTGCCAACGTGGAAATGAGCTTGCAGGACGAATCAGGAAAATTGCTCGGCGCGAATGAGACAGGCGAAATTTGCGTGCGCGGCGGAAATGTGATGATGGGCTATTGGAACCAGCCCGAAGAGACTAGAAAAGTTTTTCGCGACGGCTGGCTGCTGACCGGCGACGTGGGTCATCGGGACGCTGACGGCTATTATTATATAACCGACCGCAAGAAGGACATGCTGCTCGTCAACGGGATCAACGTCTATCCGCGCGAGATAGAGGAAGTGATCTACCATTTTCCGGGAGTGAAGGAGGCGGCGGTGATCGGCGTGCCGGACGCGCGGCGCGGCGAACAGCCGGTGGCGTTCGTCGCGGCGGCGGAAGGACAGGCGCTGGACGAAAAGGCGCTGCACGAATTCATCCGCAGCAAACTGGCGGATTACAAGGTCCCGAAACAAATCATCTTCCTGCCCGCGCTGCCAAAAAATGCGACGGGGAAAATCTTGAAAACGGAATTGAGGAAACTGGCTGCTTCTAACCGGACGAATTGATTTAATTGGTTTCAAATTATGGCACAAGGTTTCCGCCAAATAAGATTCCTGCGAGCCGACGAACCAGCGTTACCTTTACAATTATTGCAAAGTAAAAAGCAAGGAATGTTAAGACGCATGGAAATCATTTGCCAAACTTGTCCAACGTGAAAAGAGCCCCAAAACAAATTTCCGGCCTGAAGAATGACGGTAACATGTTGGGCATACACGACATGACCCAACACCATAAGGCGGAAGAAGAATTAAAGTCTTCATTAAGAGAAATTCACGATCTCAAGGCCGCACTGGACGAACATGCCATTGTGGCCATCACCGACCCGCAGGGGAAAATCACCTACGCCAACGACAAGTTCTGTGTGATTTCAAAATACTCGCGTCAGGAATTGCTTGGGCAGGATCATCGCATCATCAATTCAGGCCATCATCCGAAGGAATTTTTCCGAGATTTGTGGGCAGTGATTTCCAATGGCAAGGTTTGGAAAGGTGAAATCAAAAACAAGGCCAAAGACGGCACGTTCTATTGGGTGGACACAACCATCATTCCGTTTCTCGAAGAAAGCGGCAAACCGCGTCAGTATGTGGCCATCCGCGCCGACATCACCGAAATCAAGCTCGGCGAAAATCAATTGAGGGCTTCTCTCAAGGAAATTGGCTACCTGAAAACCGCGCTGGATGAACACGCGATTGTCGCCGTCACCGATCCACAGGGAATCATGACCTATGTCAACGACAAGTTCTGCGCCATTTCACAATATTCCCGCGAAGAACTGCTTGGACGCGATCATCGCATCATCAATTCAGGTCATCATCCAAAAGAATTCATCCATGATTTGTGGACAACAGTCACCCACGGCAAAGTTTGGAAAGCTGAAATCAAAAATAAAACCAAGGACGGCTCATTCTATTGGGTGAACACGACCATCGTGCCTTTCCTGAACGAAAACGGCAAACCATATCAATACGTTGCCATCCAGGCCGACATCACCAAGCGCAAGCTGATGGAGGAAGAACTCCAACAAATGAACACCCTGCTCGAACAACGCGTCGCCGGGCGGACTGCGGAATTGGAGCATTCCAACCAGGAATTGCGCGAGGCGCTCGAAAGCATAAAAACATTGAGCGGGCTGCTGCCCATTTGCGGCAGTTGCAAGAAAGTCCGCGACGACAAGGGCTATTGGAACCAGATCGAAACATATATCGCCAACCGCACTGACGCCTCCTTTTCCCATGGACTGTGCCCGGAATGTTCAATCAAATTTCTGGAGCAAGGCGGTCTGCCGGTGTCCGACAAGTTGCGTGAAGCCGCCAAAAAGGCGTAGTGAAATTTTAGCGCATTCGCAGAAGTAGCAAGCTCCGAAGCCGGTTATATGTAACTCAATTTTTACTCCACAAAAAGGCAGGCGCCTCCTGCCGCAAGCCGTATTTGCCCTCGACATAATTAATTGAACTCCAACTGGTTTCACCGATTCCCTTTCCGAGTTGCGCTTTGCATCTGGCTTTGCTATTATGCTCACGCCGTTCGGGCATGAAGCGCGGGCGGTAAAAGTTTTTATGGCAGAAGGATATTGCGTCAAATGCAAGGCCAAGCGCGAAATCGCAGATGGCGTCGAGGAAACGATGAAAAACGGGCGCAAGGCCATCAAAGGCAAATGCCCGACTTGCGGCACGGTGATGTTCAAGATTCTTGGCGGCAAGGCCGCTCCAACCATAACAATTAATCCCCCGGCCAGCTAATTATGTCACAACAGCTCGCCTACGTCATTCTAACCCCTTATTCGCTCTATAAATCGCGCAACGGCGGCATCCTGAGCCGGCTCATCTCGCGCACGAGCCTGGACCTGGCCGCCATGCGCATGTTCGCACCCAGCGCCGAGCTGGTGAAGGAATATGCCAACAACATCGTTTCCGCACCGGACAACCACGACCGGAAAATACAGGAGCTGCTCCGCGATTATGTCCTCCTGAATTTTGCACCCGATCCGAAAACAGGCCGTCGACGCCGCGTGATGATGATGGTTTTTCGCGGCGATGACGCAGTGCGCAAAGTGCGCGCGGTCGTCGGCAACCTGAGTCCCGACCGTCGCGGCGGCGAAACCATCCGTGACACCTACAGCGATTTGATCATGGATGAGGACGACGGTCGTGTCCGCTATTTTGAGCCTGCCGTGCTCGCCGCGCCGAACGAGCTGGAGGCGGAAACAAAATTAAAGCTGTGGGCGCGCTATTCCGACAGTGACGGAGGTCTGCTGGAAAATGTCATCGCTTATCCGCCGGGTGAAAAGGGCGAGCGCACGCTGGTGCTCATCAAGCCGGACAATTTTAATTTTGCGACGGGCCGCCCCGGCAATGTGATTGATTTCTTTTCGCGCACGGGACTTTACGTCGTCGGCGTGAAGGTGCTTCACATGAGTGTGGCCCAGGCGATGGAATTCTACGGCCCGGTACGCGATGTGCTGCGCACAAAACTCAAGGAAGGCGTCAGCGAACGTGCGAAGACGGTTTTGGAAAAGGAATTCACCTTCAAGATTCCACCTGCCGAGCAAAAGTCTCTTGGCGACATCCTCGGCCCGCTGCACGGCGACAATCAGTTCGACGTGATCATGCGCTTCATGTCCGGACGCATACCCTCTGAATGCACGTCGGAAGAAGACCGGCAAAAGCCCGGCACGCAAAAATGCATCGCGTTGGTTTATGAAGGCGTCGGAGCCGTCCGAAAAATCCGCGATGTGCTCGGTCCGACCGATCCATCCAAGGCCCCCCCTGGCTCGATCCGCCGTGAATTTGGCTCGAACATCACGGTCAACGCAGCACATGCCAGCGATTCGGTGGACAACGCCCAGCGCGAATTCGCCATCGTCAAGCCAGGCGAAAACAATTTCAAGCAGGTGGTCGAGGAGTCTTACGGAAAATTGTAGGCGCGCAATTTCTCCAGCAATTGCGCATCCGCAGCAGGAAATTCAAAGCCGCCCAATTCCTGCCTGTCAATCCATTTAAAGGCCGCGCAGCCGAGCGGTTGTGGATCGCCCCAAACCAGTTCGCAAACAAAGAACTTAATGTGGACGAACTTCTCGGGATAATCGTGGGTGATTTCCTCGAATAGTTTGCCGGGTGAAACTTCAACTCCGAGTTCCTCCCGGATTTCGCGCACGAGGCATTGCTCGAAAGTTTCACCGGTTTCAAGCTTTCCCCCGGGAAATTCCCAAAGTCCTCCCAGATGTGCATCTGTTTGGCGTTTGGTGATGAGCAGTTTGCCGTTGTGGAAGATGAGCGCGGCAGAAACTTCAGTCAAAGTGTGGGGTGAGAAGTTGGAAGTGCGAACCGAAGGCGTTTGCTTGTTCATACTTCAGCCCTCTCACTTCTCAATTCGGATTCATCTTCCGATGCTCTTGTAAATCCAGCCGAGCTTTTCCATTTCGACAGGGTCAAACAGATTGCGTCCGTCAAACAAAATGGGATGCGTCAGCCCTTTTTTGGCGCGGTCAAGGTCGAGTTGCTTGAATTCCTCCCATTCCGTTGCCACAACCAGCGCGTCGCATCCTTCGGCCACGGCATTCATGTCGTCCACATAAGTCACGTTCGGCAAAAACGGCGTGGCCTTTTCCATCGCCTTCGGGTCATGGACGCGGAGCGTCGCTCCGTCCTTCAACAAGCGCTGGCAAAGGTCAATCGCCGGGGATGATCGCACGTCGTCGGTGTTCTGCTTTAACGCGAGGCCTAGCACGCCGATTTTCTTGTCCTTCAACACCCAGAGCGTGTCGGTGAT